>NZ_JBYTEP010000014.1:0-78512 GCF_058792015.1 Cellulomonas sp. EB106-03-03-XG116 | reverse complement strand
GGGGAGGCCCCGTGGGACCGGCCGCGCACCCGGGCGTCGGCGGTGCGTGCGACTCAGGCCTGGCGCTCGGCGGACTCCACGACGTTCGCCAGCAGCATCGCCCGCGTCATCGGCCCCACCCCGCCGGGGTTGGGCGACACCCACGCGGCCACCTCGGCCACGCCGCCGTCCACGTCGCCCGCGATCCGGCTCTTGCCCGTCTCCGGGTCGGACACCCGGGACACGCCCACGTCGACCACCACGGCGCCCGGCTTCACCAGGTCGGCCGTGAGGATCCCGGGCACGCCGGCGGCCGCCACGATCACGTCGGCGTTCCGGGTGTGCTCGCCGAGGTCGGCGGTGCCGGTGTGGGTGAGCGTCACCGTGGCGTTCACGGCGCGGCGGGTCAGCAGCAGCCCGATGGACCGCCCGACCGTCGTGCCGCGGCCGATCACCGTGACGTCCGCGCCGGCCAGGTCCACCCCGTGCCGGGTGAGCAGCTCGATGATGCCGCGCGGCGTGCAGGGCAGCGGGGAGTCGATCTCCTCGTTGACCCGCAGCACCAGGCGGCCGAGGTTGGTCGGGTGCAGGCCGTCGGCGTCCTTGTCGGGGTCGACGAGCTCGAGCACGCGGTTGGTGTCGATCCCGCGCGGCAGGGGCAGCTGCACGATGAACCCGGTGCACGCCGGGTCCGCGTTCAGCCGCTGGACCGCCGCCTCGATGTCCTCCTGGGAGGCGTCGGCGGGCAGGTCCTCGCGGATGGAGGCGATGCCCACCTCCGCGCAGTCCCGGTGCTTGCCGGCGACGTAGGACACCGAGCCCGGGTCCTCCCCCACGAGCAGCGTGCCGAGCCCGGGCGTGATGCCGCGCTCGGCGAGCACCGCCACCCGCGCCTTGAGCTCGTTCTTGATCGCGGCGGCCGTGGCCTTGCCGTCGAGCGTCTTCGCCGTCATGTCGCGGCCCCGATCAGTACTGCTGGAGGCCGGGGTACAGCGGGAACGCGTCGGCCAGCTTGGCCACGCGCGCCCGCAGGCCCTCGACGTCGGCGGACGCGCCGGCGGTCAGCGCGGTCGCGATGATGTCCGCGACCTCGGTGAACTCGGCGTCGCCGAAGCCGCGGGTCGCGAGCGCCGGGGTGCCGATCCGCAGGCCGGAGGTGACGCGCGGGGGCCGCGGGTCGAACGGCACCGCGTTGCGGTTCACGGTGATGCCGACGTCGTGCAGGAGGTCCTCGGCCTGCTGGCCGTCGAGCTGCGAGTTCCGCAGGTCGACCAGCACCAGGTGCACGTCGGTGCCGCCCGTCAGGACGGACACACCCGCGGCGGCCACCTCGGGCGAGACCAGGCGGTCGGCGATGATCCGCGCGCCGTCGATGGTGCGCTGCTGGCGGTCCTTGAAGTCCTCGCCGCCCGCGATCTTGAACGACACGGCCTTGGCGGCGATGACGTGCATGAGCGGGCCGCCCTGCTGGCCCGGGAACACGGCGGAGTCGATCTTCTTGGCGTACTCCTCGCGGCTCAGGATGAAGCCCGAGCGGGGGCCGCCGATCGTCTTGTGCACGGTGGACGACACGACGTCCGCGTACGGCACCGGCGACGGGTGCAGACCCGCGGCCACCAGGCCGGCGAAGTGCGCCATGTCGACCCAGAGCTTCGCGCCGACCTCGTCGGCGATCTCGCGCATCGCGGCGAAGTCGAGGTGCCGCGGGTAGGCGGACCAGCCGCCGATGATCACGGCCGGGCGGTGCTTGAGCGCGGCCTCGCGGATCGCCTCGGGCTCGATGAGGAAGGTGTCCGGGTTCACGCCGTACGCGCCGACGTCGTAGAGCTTGCCGGAGAAGTTGATCTTCATGCCGTGCGTCAGGTGGCCGCCGTGCGCGAGCTCGAGGCCCAGGATGCGGTCGCCGGCGTTGGCGAGGGCGTGCAGGACGGCCGCGTTCGCGGTGGCGCCGGAGTGCGGCTGGACGTTGGCGTGCTCGGCGCCGAACAGCTCCTTGGCGCGGGTGATCGCGAGGGTCTCCGCGATGTCGACCTGCTCGCAGCCGCCGTAGTACCGGCGGCCCGGGTAGCCCTCGGCGTACTTGTTGGTGAGGACGGAGCCCTGCGCCTGCAGGACGGCGCGCGGGACGAAGTTCTCGCTCGCGATCATCTCGAGCGTGCCCTGCTGGCGGGCGAGCTCCCCGTCCAGGACCGCCGCGATCTCCGGGTCCACCTGGGACAGGTTCTGGTCGAGCAGGGGCGTGGTGTCGGCGCTCATGCGTCTCCTCGGCAGTCGGCGTGCGCGGTCGTGTCGGCCGCACACCGGTGGTGTGTGGATGACCGCGGGGCCCAGGCGTCCGACCCGACGTCGTGCTGCTGCGTCGCTCCCCGGTGGTGACCCACCTGTGCGCCAGTCGCGACCGGGTCAGCCTAGCAACGTCCCCGCCGGGGCGGGGCGGAGCGTCCGCGGACCGGTCGCAGGACCGGTTCACGCCGAGGCGGGCGCCTCCGCGTCGGCCTCGCCGAGGATGCGCCGCAGGTACGCGTACGTGAGGTCCCCGACCGTCTGGTCGTGCTCGTGCGTGTAGCCGTGCTTCTCGTACAGGGCGAGGTTCTGCACCGAGTCGCGCCCGGTGAACACCCAGATCTCCTCCACGTCCTCCGGGAGGTGCGGCAGGATCGCGAGCAGCAGCTGCGTCCCGATGCCGTGGCCCTGCTGGTCGGGCGCGACCGCGAACCGGCCGAGCGTGGCCTTCTTGCCCTCGAGCACGACGCGGATCGAGCCGACCAGGCGGTGACCGGCCCAGGCGCCGAGCGTGACGACGCCCTCGGCCGCGAGGTCCGCGCGCAGCTCCGACAGGGTCTGGGTCAGCGGCGGGATGTGCGGGTCGTCGTACTGCTGGGCCTCGGTGACGAACGCGGCGCGGCGCAGCGTCAGGAGCTCGCCGGCGTCGGCGTCGGCGATGGGCCGGATGGTCACCTCGGTGTCGCTCATGCCCCCATGATCTCAGGAGGTGCGCGCGGTCGGCAGCCCGGAGGTCCCGATGTCGCCCGGATTCCACCCGGTGGACACCTCCGGCCCGCGGACGCGCCGGGCTGGCGCGCGTCGCCCGCGGGTACCCTCCCCTGCGTGACCACCTCGACCCCTGCGGCCACCTCCTGGGTGCTGTCGCTGTCCTGCCCCGACCAGCCCGGCATCGTGGCCGCCGTCGCGGGGCTGCTCGCGGAGCACGGCGGGAACATCACCGAGTCGCAGCAGTTCGGCGACCCGCTGTCGGGCCTGTTCTTCATGCGCGTCGAGGTCGCCGCCGAGCGGACCCGCGAGGAGCTCGAGCAGGCGCTCGCCGCACTCGCCCCGCGGTTCTCGATGGACTGGTCGCTGGACGTCGCCGGCCGCAAGGTCCGCACCCTGCTGCTGGGCTCGACCGCCGCGCACTGCGTGAACGACCTGGCGTTCCGGCAGCGGTCCGAGGGCCTGCCGATCGACATCGTCGGCCTGGTGTCGAACCACACCGCGCTCGCCGACCTGGCGGCGTTCTACGCCATCCCGTTCCACCACGTGCCCGTCACGAAGGACACCAAGGCGGCCGCCGAGGCCCGGCTCCTGGAGCTCGTCGAGGAGCTGGACGTCGAGCTGGTCGTGCTCGCCCGGTACATGCAGATCCTGTCCGACGACCTGTGCCGCGCCCTGGCCGGGCGGGTCATCAACATCCACCACTCGTTCCTGCCGTCCTTCAAGGGCGCGCGCCCCTACGCGCAGGCCCACGACCGCGGCGTGAAGCTGATCGGCGCGACCGCGCACTACGTGACGGGCGACCTCGACGAGGGCCCGATCATCGAGCAGGACGTGGAGCGGGTGGACCACTCTCGCGGCGTCGCGGACCTGGTCGCGCTCGGGCAGGACGTCGAGCGCCGGGCGCTGGCCCGCGCGGTGCGCTGGCACGCGGAGCACCGGGTGCTGCTGGACGGGCACCGGACGATCGTCTTCCGCTGACTCAGATCTGATACTTTTTCATCAGACCTGATGGAAAAGTAGTAGATCGCGAGGTCACCGTGAACCTGAGCGACCCGATCTCCGCTGTCGTCCCCAGCCTCGAGGGGCGGGTGCTCGTCGTCCTCAGCAGGGCCGAGACGCCGCTGACCGGGTCCCGCGTGGCCGACCTCGTCCCCGGAGCGTCGAACCCCGGGGTACGAGCGGCGCTGGGGCGACTCGCCGAGCAGGGCACGGTGCTGGCCGCCCGGTCGTCGCACGCCGTGCTCTACCGCGCGAACCGGGAGCACCTCGCCTGGCCCGCCATCGAGACCGCGGTCCGCTTCGCGACGCACACCCTCGACGCGCTGCGGGAACGGCTCGTCGCTCTTCTCGTCGAGCACTTGGGCGCGGATCGCGCGGCTCGGACCACCGTCGCGCTCTACGGCTCGGTCGCACGCGGGACGAGCGACCGGCGGAGCGACGTCGACCTGGTGGTGCTCACCCCAGACGATGTGGCCGCCGACGAGGCGGAGCACCTGCTCCTCGACATCACCGTGGGTGTCGAGCGGTGGACCGGCAACGCCTGCTCCGTGTACGAGCTGTCCACAGATCGCGTGACGGCACTTGTCCAGGCCGCCGACCCGATGGTTCGTTCGTGGCTGGACGATGCCACCACGATCAGCGGCCCGGACCTGAGGGAGCTGCTGCGAGCCCACGGAGCGTGACCACGTGCCGCCACGGACGACGCGGATGACCCCGGCGTCTGCCCGCGAGCGCGCCGAGATCGCGCGCGAGCACCTGCGCGTCGCTGAGGAGCGCCTCGCGGCGTGCGCCGACGGGCCGTCCCGGGAGGCGAGCGTGTCCGCGGCGAACGCCATCAGCGCCGCGATCGCCGCGGCCGATGCGATCTGCGGCATCGCGCTGGGGCACCGCAGCAGCGGCCCCGACCACCGGGCGGCCGCGGCGCTGCTCGCCCAGGTCGCGGACGGCGCCCCACTCGCACGACGGCTGGTGCGGCTGACAGCGCAGAAGTCCCAGGCCCAGTACGGCGACTACGTCACCGCCCGGGTCGCGCGGGACGTCACGGCGTCCGCCGCCCGCCTCGTGGCGGCACTCCCCCGGTACGGCGTCTGACGCCGACCGACGGCTCAGAGCGTCGCCGGCCGGGTCGTCGGCCGCGCAGCCCGCCCCGTCGGCGTGATCCCCGTGATCGCCGCGATGAGGTCCTCGTACGAGGCGTGCTCGGCGTCGAAGTCGCCGTTGATCCTCCCGAGCCGCAGCACGACGATCCGGTCGGCGACGGCCTGCACGTCGACCATCGAGTGGCTGATCATCACGACGCCGAGGCCGCTCTCCCGGAGCCGCTCGACCATGTTCAGCACCTCGGCGGTCTGCGAGATGCCGAGCGACGCCAGGGGCTCGTCCAGCACGACGACCCGCGGGTTCCCCACGAGCGTGCGGGCGACGGCGACCGCCTGCCGCTGGCCCCCGGACAGCGCGCGCACGGGCGCCCGGACGGACGGCACGCGCGCGGCGAGCTGGCTGAGCACCTCCCAGGCGCGGCGCTCCATCCGCCGCTCGTCGAGGATGCCCGCGCGGCGGAGCTCCTGGCCGAGGAACAGGTTCTGCACGACGTCGAGGTTCTCGGCGAGCGCGAGGTCCTGGAACACGGCCGCGATGCCGAGCTCCCGCGCGGCGCGCGTCGACGGCATGGTGACGGGGACCCCGCCGACCTCGATGTGGCCGGAGTCGGGGGCGAGCGCCCCGGACATCACCCGCGCGAGGGTCGACTTGCCGGCGCCGATGTCGCCGACGATCGCCACGACCTCGTGCGCGTGGATGTCGAGGTCCACGTCGACGAGCGCGCGCACCGCGCCGTAGTTGCGGGAGACGCCCCGCACGGACAGGACGGGGGTGCCCGGTGCCCTGGTCATCGGTCCTCCTCCGCTGCGTCCTTGCCGCGTGCCGTGCTGCACCGGCTCATCCTGCCACCGCCATGGACTGGGCAATACCGGCGTGGTCGAGCGCGAGCGCCAGCGCCCCCCGCACCTCGGCGGCGGTGCCGAGCTCGGACACGACCACCTCGACCGGCCCGGCGGTGCTCGGCAGGGTCCGCTGCGCGAGCACGCTCCGGAACGTGTCCAGCAGGATCGGGCCCGCGTCGGCGAGCCGCCCGCCGACGACGACGAGCTCCGGGTCGAACAGGTTGCAGGTGTTCGCGGCGGCGACCGCGAGCAGCCGCCCGGCGTCCGAGATCACCCGCCGGCAGCCGGGGTCGCCGTCCTGGGCGCGCGCGATGACGTCGGAGAGCGTGAGGTGCCCGTGGCTGGACTCGAGCATCCGCAGCAGGGCGGGCGCGCCGATGAGCGCGTCGAGGCAGCCGCGGTTGCCGCACCGGCAGATCGGGCCGTTGTCGTCGATGGTGATGTGGCCGAACTCGCCGGCCGCGCCCGTTCGACCGTGGAAGACGCGCCCGTCGACGATCAGGCCGCTGCCGACGCCGTGCGAGACCTTCAGGTAGGCGACGTGCCGCTTGCCCCGGGCGGCGCCGTGCCGCAGCTCGGCCAGCGCGCCGAGGTTGGAGTCGTTGTCGACCTGGACGGGGACGCCGAGCCGGCGCTCCAGCACCTCGGGCACGGACACCCCGTCCCAGCCGCGCAGCACGCCCACCGACACGATCCGGCCGGTGACCGGGTCGACGGGGGCCGGCACCCCGACCCCGACGGCGAGCACCTCCGACATGGTGGCGTCGACCGAGTCGACGAGCTCGGTGAGCAGCAGCGACGCGCGCTCCAGGCCCGCGTCGGCGCGGTGGTCCGGCGGCAGCGGCATGCGCTGGTCGGCGACGACGCGCTGGGCGACGTCGGCGATCGTGACCCGCAGCGACCGGGATCCGAAGTGGATGCCGCCGACCAGCCCGAGGTTGCGCGCGAGCGTGACCTGCTGGGCCCGGCGACCGCTGCGGGAGGTGGGCGCCGTGGCGAGCACGCCGGCGCCGGTGAGCTCCTTGACGATGTTCGACACCGTGGCGGGTGACAGCCCCGTGACACCGGCCAGCTCGACCTGCGTGAGTGAGCCACGCTGCTGGACGGCACTCACGATCCGGGCCCGGTTGGCTTCACGGAGTGAAGATTGCGATCCCGGGGTCACTCTCTCAGTGCCCACGTAGCCGAGGATACAGGCGCCACGACCCCGATCCGCACGCCGCGCACCACCCACTCAGATGCGTTCGAGAGGTGACGGCACCGGCCTCCCGGACACGGCGACGGCCGCCGCCCGCGGGGTGCGGGTGGCGGCCGTCGTGGGTCGTGCGGCGCGGGGGTCAGCCCAGGCGCGCGGCCAGGTTCTCGTCGAGGGCCGCGAGGAAGCCCTCGGTGGTCAGCCACTCCTGCTCCGGGCCGACCAGGAGCGCGAGGTCCTTGGTCATCTTGCCGCTCTCGACCGTCTTCACGACGACGTCCTCGAGCGTCTCGGCGAACTGGGTCACCTCGGGGGTGCCGTCCAGCTTGCCGCGGTGCTTGAGGCCGCCGGTCCACGCGAAGATCGACGCGATCGGGTTGGTCGACGTCGGCTTGCCCGCCTGGTGCTGGCGGTAGTGCCGGGTGACGGTGCCGTGCGCGGCCTCGGCCTCGACGGTCTGGCCGTCCGGGGTCATGAGGACGGAGGTCATCAGGCCGAGCGAGCCGAAGCCCTGCGCGACGGTGTCCGACTGGACGTCGCCGTCGTAGTTCTTGCAGGCCCAGACGTAGCCGCCCTCCCACTTCATCGCGGAGGCGACCATGTCGTCGATGAGGCGGTGCTCGTAGGTGAGGCCGGCCTCGGCGAACGCCGCCGCGAACTCGGCGTCGAACACCTCCTGGAACAGGTCCTTGAACCGGCCGTCGTAGGCCTTGAGGATCGTGTTCTTGGTGGACAGGTACACGGGGTACTTCCGCTGCAGGCCGTACGCGAACGAGGCGCGCGCGAAGTCGCGGATCGACTCGTCGAAGTTGTACATGGCCATCGCGACGCCGCCGCCGTCGGGGTACGTCACGACCTCCTGCTGGATCGGCTCGGAGCCGTCCGCGGGGGTGAAGGTCAGGGTCAGGGTGCCGGCGCCCTGCACCGTGAAGTCCGTCGCCTTGTACTGGTCGCCGTGGGCGTGGCGGCCGATGATGATCGGCTTGTTCCAGCCCGGCACCAGGCGCGGGATGTTGCTGATGATGATCGGCTCGCGGAAGACCACGCCGCCGAGGATGTTGCGGATCGTGCCGTTCGGGGAGCGCCACATCTTCTTGAGGCCGAACTCCTCGACCCGGGCCTCGTCCGGGGTGATCGTCGCGCACTTGACGCCGACGCCGTGCTCCTTGATCGCGTGCGCCGCGTCGACCGTGACCTGGTCGTCCGTCGCGTCGCGGTTCTCGATCGACAGGTCGTAGTAGCGCAGGTCGATGTCGAGGTACGGATGGATCAGGCGGTCCTTGATGAACTGCCAGATGATCCGCGTCATCTCGTCACCGTCGAGCTCGACGACCGGTCCAACCACCTTGATCTTCGCCATGCGGCCCAGATTACTTGACGTCGAGAGACTTCGCGGGCGGGCCGGGGCCGGAACCGGCCCGCATCCAGGCGACGCACAGCGATCGGTGGCATGCTCGAACTGTGTGCCCGACCGGGCGGCGCGCAGCGCGCCCGCAGGTCGGACCCGGTGCGGGGCCGCCGAACGGCGCGGCCCGCGCCCGTCATCGCACCCGACGAACGGATGATCATGTCGCAGGACAAGCCCGAGCCCGACGAGGCTCCGGACGCGCCCACCGGCGCGACCGACCCGCAGCAGGGCACCCCGGCCGAGCCCACGACGCCGGCCGCCCCCGTGACCCCGACGCCGTCCGCGCCGCCCGCCGGCTCGGCCGTGCCCGCGCCCGCGCCGGCGAGCGCCCCGGCACCGAACGCCTCGGCGTCGCCGGCCGCCGCGCCCACGGCCGCCCCCGCCCCCGCGGCGGCCCCGGCCCCCGCGGCGATCCCCGTCGGCTACGGCGCGGCCAGCGGCTACGGCACCGCGACCGCCGTCGCCGTGGACGACGAGGTCGAGATCGAGGCCGTGCGCGCCACCCTGACCGGCCCGTCGCTCGTGGCCCGGGTCGGCGCCGAGGTGTTCGGCACGTTCGTCGTCGTCCTCGCGGGCGTGGGCGCGGCGCTGTTCGCGTCGGTCAGCGGGGCCGGCGTCATCGGCACCGCGCTCGGGTTCGGCTTCGGCACGATCGCGGCGTTCGTCGCCGTGTCGCACGTGTCGGGCGGCCACTTCAACCCGGCGATCACGCTCGGCAGCACGCTCGCCGGGCGCACGCCGTGGTCCCACCTGGTGCCGTACTGGCTGGCGCAGCTCGTCGGCGGGGCGCTCGCCTCGGCCGTGCTGTTCGTGACCGCCACCTCGCTGCCCGCGCTCGAGGGCAACGAGCGGACCTTCTTCAGCGGCACCGCCAACGGCTACGGGGCGCACTCGCCCGTCGCGCAGTCCACGAACGGCGAGGGCTTCAGCATGGTCGCCGCGCTGCTGCTCGAGGGCGTGCTCGCCGCGGTCCTCGTCGGCGTCTACCTCGGCGCCACCGACCGCCGGGGCCGCACCCGCCAGCAGGCCGCGTTCGCCGTCGGCCTGACCGTGGCGTTCGGCATGCTCGTGGCGTACCCCGTCACCGGCGGCTCGCTGAACCCGGCCCGCTCGACGGCCGCGGCCCTCTTCTCGGAGTCCTGGGCCTGGGGCCAGATCTGGGTGTTCTGGGTCGCGCCACTGGTCGGCGCCGCGCTGGCGGCCCTGCTCTACCGCGCGTTCGCGACCGCCCCGGCGGACGACGACGTGCTCGACGAGGACCTGGAGATCGACGAGGTCGAGGTCGAGGTGCAGCCGGCGCGCTGACGCCCGCACGCACGGCGCAGGGCGGCGATCCCGGACGGGGTCGCCGCCCTGCGTCGTCCCCGGCGCGCCGGGGACCGCGCGGCTCGCGCCGGGTTCGGTGGCTCTCGCCCGGTTCGGTGGCAGGAGGCACCGAACCGGGCTGGACGCACCGAACCGGGTGCCCGGCGCCGCGCGGCACCGGGCCGCGGGGTCAGAGCGAGGGCACGACCTGCGACAGGACGCCGATCGCCAGGGCGAGGCCCCCGAGCACGGTCACGTCCACGGCGCGCCGCCGCACGACGAGCGACGCCGGCGACTTCCGCACGACCGCCCGGACCACGGCGCAGCAGGCGAGGAAGCAGGCCAGCGCGAGGGCGCCGGTCGGGGTGCCGGCCGCGAGCGAGAGGGCGACGCAGAACAGCACCGCGCCGGCGATCACCCACAGCGACCAGTTCCGGTCGGCCGCGAGGGAGGCGCGCGCGATCGCGCGCGGGTCGAGCGGCTCGCCGTCGGGGCCGAACCGCTCGTCCTCGGGGGACGGCCGGCCGACGGGCGGGCTCGACGTCGTCGCTGCCGGCGTCACCACCCCGTCCTGGCTCACGCGCGTCTCCCTCCCGCGGCGGGCGAGGAGCCGCGCGCCGTCACCGCCGAGGCTACCGCGCCCCGCCGGCCCGGCCGGCGCGCCCGGCGTCGCCGCAGGCTACGGTGGCCGCGTGCCTGCTGCTGGACCCGCCGCCGCCCGCCCCGACCACGGCTCCGGCACGCCCGGCCCGCCGCGCTCGGTCGTGGTCGTCGGCGCCGGCATCGCGGGCGCCCGGACGGTGCTCGAGCTGCGGGCCCAGGGGTTCGACGGCCGGGTGACGCTGCTCGGCGCCGAGGGGGTGGCGCCGTACGACCGGCCGCCGCTCTCCAAGCACCTGCTCGACCGCCCCGCGCCGGCCTGGCTGGCCGACGAGCTGGGCGCCGACGCGCTCGCCGCCGCGGACGACGTCCGGCTGGCCGCCCCCGCGACGGGCCTCGCGGTCGACGACGACGGCGTGCGGGTCGGCACGGCGGACGGCGACGTGGCCGCCGACGCGGTGGTCGTGGCCACCGGGGCCGCCGCCGTCCGGCCGCTCGCGTGGGAGCACGCGCTGACCCTGCACACCGCGGCGGACGCCGAGCGGCTGCGCGCCGCGCTCGGGTTCCCGCACGGGCTCGCCGCAGCCGGCGCCCCGGCAGCGGCCGGCCCCGCAGCCGCCGGCCCCGCAGCCGCCGGCCCCCGCGCGACCGGCGCGACCCGCGCCCCCGGCGCGGCCCCTGCCACCCCCCGCCGCCTCGTGGTCGTCGGCGCGGGCTGGGTCGGCGCGGAGGTGGCCACCGTCGCCGCGGCGGCCGGGGTGGACGTGACCGTCGTCGAGGCCCGCGAGGCGCCGCTGATGACCGCGCTCGGCGCCGAGGTCGGCGCGCTGACGGCCCCGTGGTTCGCCCGCGCGGGCGTGCGGCTGCGCACGCGCGCGACCGTGGCGGCGGTCGAGCCCGGCGCGGTGCGGCTGGCCGACGGGACGGTGCTGCCGGCGGACGCGGTGCTCGCCGCGATCGGCGCGCGCCCGGCGACGGGCTGGCTGGCGGGTGCGCTGCCGCTGGACCCCGACGGGTCCGTGGCCGTGGACGAGCGGCACGCCCCGGTCGGCGGCTCGTGGCGGGTGCGGGTGGTCGGCGACGCGGCCCGGCGCCGGTCCGCCCGGCACGGCTGGGTGCCCGGTGGGCACTGGGACGCGGCGCTGCGCGGTCCGGCCGTGGCGGTCGCCGGGCTGCTCGGCCGGGAGGCCGCCGAGTCGGACCTCGCCCCGTACGTGTTCTCGACGCAGCTCGGGCACGAGCTCGCGCTGTACGGGCTGCCGGGCGCCGCGGACGACGTGGTGCTGCGCGGCGACCCGGCCGGCGACGACGGCTGGTCCGCGCTGTGGTTCGCCCCGGGCGGCGCCGGGGAGGCCGGCACGCTGACGGCGGTGTTCGCGGTCGACCGGCCCCGCGACGTAGGGGCCGCGCGCCGGCTGCTGGCGGGCGCCGCGCTCCCGGTGCTCGACCGGGCGCGGGCGGCCGACCCCGCGGTGCCGCTGGCCAAGGCCCTCGCCGCCTGAGGCCCGGCGGGCTCGACCGGGCCGGTCCCCCGCGCGGCCCCGTCGCCCCGCGCGCGGGCCGGTTCCAGCGCTCTGTGTCCCCGCTAAGGGGCGGTCGTCTCCGGAGCCGACGGGGACGGCTCCTCGGACGCGCCCTCGGTGGACGACTCGGTCGGCGACGCGCTCGGCGAGGCGGACGCCTCGGCCTCCGCAGCCTCCGCGGCGAGCGCCGTGCTCACCTGCTCGATGAACGCGAGCAGCGCGTCCGCGTCGCCGAGGTCGCCGGTGTACTGCTGCCCGCCGACCAGCACGACCGGGCTGGTGGCGACGCTGCCGACGTCGTACGGCACGGAGTCGGCCGCGCGGGTGGTCGCCTCCTGGGCCCAGTCGGTGAAGTCGCCGTTCGTCACGCAGTCCGCGACGGCCGTGTCGGTCACGCCGGCGTTCTGCACCAGCGCGACCAGGTCGTCGTCGGCGAGGCCGTCCTCGTCGAGGTCGGGCTGCGCGGCGAGCAGGGCGTCGTGCACGGCGAGCACGCTGTCAGGCGCCGTGTCCGCCACGCACGCCAGCGCCCCGGCGGCGCGCGCGGAGTAGTCGCCGGTGGTCTGCATGGTGCCGAGCAGCGAGTCGTCGGCGGACGCGGTCGCGGACGGCGTCGGGGACGTCGTCGCGGAGGGGGCCGGCGAGGCGCCGGTCCCCGCGCCGACCGCCGCCCCGTCGAGCAGCGCCAGCGGGTGGATCTCCAGCGTCGCGTACCCCGCGGTCACCCACTGCTCGATCGACGCGGAGCTCGCCGCCCAGAACGCCTCGGCCTCGGGCGACCGGTAGTCCAGGTACAGCACCAGGTCCAGCACGCCGCTGCTCCGGTCCACCACCGTCGCGACGGGCGACGCCCCGGGGTCGAGCGCGCTGGTGCGGCTCGCCGCGACCGCGCTGCCGTCGCCGGTGAGCACGATCCCGTCCGACAGCATGTTGTGCGGCCCGACCTGCCCGGCGCGGACCGACGCCTGCACCGCGAGCGCCGCGACCACGCCCGCCGCGACGACGGCCGTCCCTGCGCCGGCCCAGCCGAGCCGCCGGTTGCGCCGCCGGCGCTGCGCCTGGCGCTCGCGCTCGAGGCGGGCGAGCTCCCGGGCGAGCGCCTTGCGGTCCTTCTTGGGCAGCTTCTCCTGGGCCGGGGGTCGAGAGGTCATGGGTCGCTTCCTGTGCGGGGGTCGGGCGTCGGGGCCCGCCACCGCACCGCGGCGCCGCGCCCACCGGCGCCGACGCTCCCGCCCGCACCTGCCGGGACGCTGGGGCGCACCTGGGCGCGCCCTGTGCGTCCCGGCGGCGCGCGTCAGGCCCGGCGGAAGCGGAGGGTGACGAGCTGGAACGGCCGGAGGTCGAGCGCGACCGCCGCGCCCGCCGCCCCGGCCGCCCCAGCGGCCTCGTCGCCCGCCCCGCCCGCGGGCAGCACCGCCCGCGCCGGGACGTCCCGCTCCAGCAGGTCGACCTCGGCGACCCCGGCGGCGTCGAACCCCGCGGTCACGGTCGCCCGCGCCCGCCCGCCGTGCGCCTCGTACAGCCGGACGACCACGTCGCCCGACCCGTCGTCCGCGAGCTTGACCGCCTCGACGACCGCCCCCGGCCCGTCGACGGTCACCAGCGGCGCGACGTCCCGGCCGCCCCGGACCTCGCGCACCGGCAGGTTCGCCCGGTACCCGTCGACGACCGCCTCGGGGATGCCCGCGCCCACGTGCAGCACGGACAGGAACCGGTGCCGGCCCTGGTCGGCCTCGGGGTCCGGGAACAGCGGGGCCCGCAGCAGCGACTGCCGCAGCACCGTGGACGTCCCGCCGTCCTCGCCGACCGCCCGGGTGACGTCGTGGCCGTAGGTCGCGTCGTTGGCGACCGCCACGCCGTACCCGGGCTCGCCGACGTGCAGCCAGCGGTGCGCGCAGATCTCGTACCGCGCCTCGTCCCAGGAGGTGTTGGTGTGCGTCGGCCGGTGCACGTGGCCGAACTGGGTCTCGGCGGCGGACCGGTCGGCGTGCACGTCCAGCCCGAACGCGAGCTTGAGCAGCCGCTGCCGCTCGTGCCAGTCGACCTCGGTGACGATCTCGACCGCGCGGGTGCCCGGCCGGAAGGTCAGCTCCTGGACGATCGTCGAGTCGCCGACCGTGCGCGAGGTCCGGACCACGGCGCGGTCGGGCTTCTCGGCGACCACCTCGACCACGTCGGCGTCGACCAGGTCCTCCACCGTCCGCCGGTACTCGGCGTCGATGTCCCAGGCGTCCCACTGCCGGGGCACGTCCCGGTGCACCTGGAGCAGGTTGGCCAGGTGCCCGGGCGCGACGGCCTCCCGGTCGGCGGCCAGGTCGCGGACGGACGCGAGCTGCCCGCCCGGCGTGAGCCGCACGTCCAGGGCGTCGGTGCGCACCCGCAGGGCGTCGCCCTCGCGCAGCACCTCGACCGCCCCGGCGGCGCCCGCGCCGTCGTCCGACGCCAGGGCCCCGCCCAGCGCCGGCACCCCGTCCCGCGCGTGCGGCGCCGCGTTCAGCCGCACCGTGCGGTCGCCGTCGCCGACCAGGGCCGCGAGCGCCGCGTCGATCACGGCGGTGGCCCGGGCCTCGACGTCGGCGTACGCCTCCTCCGCCTGCCGGTAGACCCAGCCGATCGACGACCCGGGCAGGATGTCGTGGAACTGGTGCAGCAGCACGACCCGCCACAGCGCGCGCAGCTCGTCCGCCGGGTAGGCGGCGCCGGTCCGCACCGACGCGGTCGCGGCCCACAGCTCGGCCTCGCGGAGCAGGTGCTCGCTGCGCCGGTTGCCGCGCTTGGTCCGCGCCTGGGAGGTGTACGTCCCGCGGTGGTACTCGAGGTACATCTCCCCCGACCACGCCGCGGGCGGTCCCCCGGCCGCCGCGAGCTCGGCCTCGGCGCGCTCGAAGAACGCGTTCGGCGACCCCAGCTCCACCTCCGGCAGCCCGCCGAGCGACCGCGCCCGGTCGGCCGCCGCCAGCATCTCGCGCGTCGGCCCGCCGCCGCCGTCGCCCCAGCCGAACGGCACCAGCGACTCGGAGGCGACGTCCTTGTCCGCGAAGTTCCGCTCGGCGTGCGCGAGCTCCTTCGGCGACAGGTCGGAGTTGTAGGTGTCGACCGGCGGGAAGTGCGCGAGCACCCGCGACCCGTCGATGCCCTCCCAGTGGAAGGTGTGGTGCGGCATCCGGTTGGTGTCGTTCCAGGACAGCTTCTGCGACAGGAACCACCGCGACCCCGCCGCGCGGACGATCTGCGGCAGCGCGCCGGTGTAGCCGAACGAGTCGGGCAGCCACACGTCCTGCGTCTCGACGCCGAGCTCGTCGAGGAAGTACCGCTTGCCCTCGACCATCTGCCGGGCCAGCGCCTCGCCGCCGGGCATGTTGGTGTCCGACTCGACCCACATCCCGCCGACCGGCACGAACTGGCCCGCCGCGACCTTGGCGCGGATCCGCTCGAACAGCTCCGGGTGCCGCTCCGCCACCCAGGCGTACTGCTGCGCCGAGGAGCACGCGAACACGAAGTCCGGCCGCTCGTCCATCAGCGCGACGACGCTGGCGAAGGTCCGCGAGCACTTCCGCACGGTCTCCCGGGCCGGCCACAGCCAGGCGGAGTCGATGTGCGCGTGCCCGGTCGCGAGCACCCGGTGCCCGCCGGGTGCGGCCGGCACGTCGAGCACCGGCCGCAGCACCGCCCGGCCCGCCGCGGCGGTGCCGGCGACGTCGGACGGGTCCACCGCGTCCACCACCAGGTCCAGCGCGCGCACGGCCCGGGCGTACCGGGTGGAGGCGGGGTCGACGACCTCGACCAGCCCGAGCACCGCGAGCAGGTCCTGCCACAGCTCCCAGACCTCGACGTCGCGCAGCACCACCTCGGCGGACCGCAGCGCGTACAGCGGGTCGGTGCCGGCGGTCAGCGGGTCGCCGAGCGGCGTCGGCCCGTACCAGGTGCTGCTGCCGACGTCCGGGTTGCCGGCGGCCTCGACGTAGACGTCGACGCGCTGCTCGGACCACGGGACCGCCTGGTTCCGCGGCGACAGGCCCTTGACCGCCACGCCGTCTCCCCGCAGCACCAGGCCCTCCGCCTGGAACCCCGGCTGGGTCGTGGTGAACCCGAGGTCGATCGCGAGCTCGACCGCGTGCCGGCCCTCGCGCACCCCGTCGGAGTTTAGCCAGCCCGCCGGCACGTCGCCGGTCATCCGGAACCAGGTCGTGCTCCACGGCGCGCCCCACGGCGTCCCGGGCGGGGCCGCGGCGTACTCCTGCGCGACCGCCGTGTCGAACGGCACCGGCTCCCCCGGCGCCGTCCAGGCGGTGACGTCGAGCGGCGCGCGGTCGGCGACGACCGCCGGGGCGAGCCGCTCGTGCAGGAACCGCTGGACGCGCTGGACGACGGCGGCGGAGTGCTCGACGGGCATGGTGGACCTTCCTGACGGCGTGCGGTGATCGAGTCGAGAGGGCGGGGGCGGGCGTCAGCCCTTCACGGCCCCGGACATGGCGAACGAGCCCCCGGAGAACCGCTGCACCAGCAGGTACAGCACGAGCACCGGGACGGAGTAGAGGATCGAGAACGCCGCGAGCCGGCCGTACGCGACCGTCCCGTAGGTGCCGAAGAAGCTGTAGATCGCGACGGCGGCGGGCTGGTTGGCGGGCGAGAACAGCAGGACGAACGGGACGAAGAAGTTCCCCCACGCCTGCGTGAACACGAAGATGAACACCACGGCGATCCCCTGGCGCATCAGCGGGACGACGATCCGGCGCAGCGCGGTCATCGACCCGGCGCCGTCGACCCAGGCGGCCTCCTCCAGGGACACCGGGACGGAGTCCATGAAGTTCTTGGTCATCCAGATCGCCATCGGCAGCGACGTCGCCGCGAGGAAGAAGATCGTCCCCGGCACGGAGTCGAGCAGCCCCAGGTACACGAACAGCGCGTAGACCGGGACCATCATCGCCGTGATGGGCAGGCAGGTGCCGAACAGGATCGAGTAGAGGAACGGCTTGCGGAACCGCATCTGGTAGCGCGACAGCGGGTAGGCCGCGAGCACCGACGCCAGCACCGTGAGGACGCCGGTGCCGAGGGACAGCACGAGCGAGTTCCACAGCGGCCGGAAGGTGGCCTCCCAGGTGAGGATCTCGGTGAAGTTGTCCGTGGTGACCGACTCGGGCAGCTTGACCGACACGGTCGCGGCGGGGTCGAGCGACGCGAGGACGATCCACGCGAGCGGCACCAGGAACGCGATGCCGACCAGCACCAGGGCGAGCGTGACGAGCAGCCGGCCGGTGCGACGCCGGGGCGACGCCACGGACGGCACGGGGCGGTTGCCCCGCCGGCGGGCGGACGACGCCACCGGGGCGGTGGGGGCGGTGAGCGCGGCCATCAGTCCACCTCCGGCTTGAGCACGCGGATGTACACGATCGAGAACACGGCCCCGACCAGCAGCGTCACCGTCGCGATCGCCGTGCCGTAGCCGACCTGCGCGAACTTGAACGCCTCCTGGTAGGCCAGCACGGGCAGCGTCGAGGAGTCCGTGCCGGGCCCGCCGCCGGTCATCACCCAGATCAGGGTGAACACCGCGAGGGTCTGCAGGGTCGTGAGCATGAGGTTGGTCGAGATCGACCGGCGGATCATCGGCAGCGTGATCCGGAAGAACCGCTGCGGGCCGGTGGCGCCGTCGATCGCGGCGGCCTCGGTGACGTCGGGCGGCACCTCGGACAGCGCGGCGCCGTAGACCATCATCGAGAACGCGGTCCCGCGCCAGATGTTCGCCAGGATCACCGCGAGCATCGGCACCGAGATGAGCCAGGTCGGGCCCTCGAGCCCGAACCAGCCGAGCACCTGGTTGAGCGTGCCGTCGGTGGAGAAGAACGCGTACAGCGCGAACGCCGCGACGATCTCCGGCAGCACCCACGCCACGACGACCAGCGCCGACACCACGGCGCGCAGCGGCTTCGCGGCGGCCCGGAGCAGCAGGGCGAGCGCCATGCCGAGCACGTTCTGCCCGATCACGGCCGACGCCCCGACGAACACCACCGTCAGGACGACGGCCTTCCAGAAGCCGTCGTCGGTGAGCAGCTCGGCGTAGTTGTCCAGGCCCACGAACTCCGGGTTCGCCGCCTTGTAGCCGGTCAGCGCCTGGTTCGTCAGCGAGCCGTAGAACGACCACAGCACCGGACCGGCCAGGAACACCAGCATGAGCGCGACCGCGGGCAGCAGCGGCAGCAGCCGCAGCGCGGTCCGGCCGGGCCGGCGTGGCGGCCGTCATCAGCCGGCGGCCTGCGTCGCGTCGTCGCCCACGATGGACGTCAGCCCCTCGTCGTAGGTGGCCGCCGCCTCCTCGGCCGTCGCCTGCCCGGTCGCCACCGACTCCGCCGCGACCTGGATGTTCGACGAGATCTGCGAGTAGTCCGGGGTCGCCGGGCGGAAGTGCGTGTAGTCGACCAGCGAGCTGAAGAACTCGAACGACGGGTTGAAGCCCAGGTACTCCGGGTCCTCCGCGACGTCGGTGCGCACCGCGATCTGGCTGTTCTCGGTGTCGTACTTGAGCGAGTTCTCCTTGTTCAGCGCCGTGGCGATGAAGTCGAACGCCGCCTGCGGGTCGCCCGCGTGCGCGCCGACCGCGAGGGTCCAGCCGCCGGACATCGAGGTGAAGCCGGGCTCCTGCCCGTCCTGGGTCGGCATCGCGGCCATGCCCAGGGTGTCCTCCCACTCGGGCCAGGCGTTGTCGCCGGTGATCCAGCCGCCGGGCAGCCAGGAGCCGTCGACCGCCATCGCGAGCTTGCCCTGCGGCAGCAGCTCGGTGGCGACGCGGGCGCCGACCGACGCGTCGAGCGCGATGTCCAGCGACGGCGCGAGGCCCTCGCCGTAGATCGTCTCGAGGAACGCCAGCGAGTCGGTGAAGCCCTGCGAGCCGGTGATCCACTTCTGGGTGTCGGCGTCGTAGAGCTCGTCGTCGGTGCCGTACAGCAGCATCTCGAAGCCCTGCATCGTCGTGGCCTCACCGGCCGCCTTGCCGGCGTACACGTTGATCGGGGTGACGTCGGGCAGCTTCTCCTTGATGGTGCGCGCGGCGGAGAGGATGTCGTCCCAGCTCTCCGGCTGCCAGTCCGTCGGGAGGCCGGCCTGCTCGAACAGGTCCTTGTTGTAGTAGAGCCCGCGGGTGTCGGTGCCCATCGAGACGCCGTAGACCTTGCCGTCGTCGCCGAGGCCGGCCTGGCGCGCGGTGTCCGGGAACTGGTCCCAGTCCTCCCACGCCTCGACGTACTCGTCGATCGGCTGCAGGTAGCCGGCCGCGGCGTCCGAGCGGATCTGGAAGGTGTCCTCGTAGATGACGTCGGGCGCGGTGTCCGCCGAGCCGTTCATCAGCGCGAGCTTGGTGAAGTACTGGTCCTGCTCGGCCTCGATCGGCACCAGGTCGACGGTCATGCCCTCGTTGGCGGCCTCGTACTCGGACTTGGCCTTCTGCAGCAGGTCGTCGAGCTGCACGAACTGCGCGGTCTTCTGGTACGCGACGGTGATCGTGGTGTCGTCGGCGGCGCTGTCGCCACCCCCGCTGCTGCACGCGGCGGTGAGACCGAGCGCGACGACGGCCCCGGTTGCGATGACGGTCCTCTGCAGACGCATGGATGCTCCTTTGCTCCACGTGCACGGCCCCGGGCGGCGCTGCCCCGGGCACGGATAACTACAACGTCTGGATGAATTGCTGTCAAGGGTCCGAGGCGCGCCGAGACGCAACCGTGACGTCCGGCGATGTCAAAGATGTTTGACATCGGCCGCGGCCCCGTCCTACGGTCGCCATGTCAAACATCTTTGACATCTCGGCGGCGCGGGAGCGAGGGGCCATGTCCTACCAGGAGAAGAACACCTGGGCGTTCGGCGTCATCGCCGTGCTCGGGTACACCGCGTACCTCGCGGTGGTGCTGAGCCGGGCCGCCGGGGGTCCGCTCACCGACGTCGCCTACGCCGGCCCGATGCTCGTGTCGATCGGCGCGGCGGTGCTCGCGGGGATCCTGGCCGGCACGGTGCTCGGCGCCACGTCGCGGGACCGGGCGGTGCGCGACGAGCGGGAGCGCGAGATCGAGCGGATGGGCGAGCGGGTCGGGCAGTCGTTCCTCGTGCTCGGCGGGCTGGGCGGGCTGGTCCTCGCGCTGCTGGAGGCCGACCCGTTCTGGATCGCGAACGCGCTCTACCTCGGGTTCGTGCTGTCGGCGGTGCTGTCCGCCGCCGCCCGGGTCGTCGCCTTCCGCCGGGGGGTCGGCCCGTGGTGAGGCCGACCGCCGTGACCAACCGGATCCGGGCGCTGCGCACCGACCGGGGGCTCACGCAGGCCCAGCTGGCGGAGCTGCTGGGCGTGACCCGGCAGACCGTGATCGCCGTCGAGCAGGGGCGCTACTCGCCCTCGCTCGAGCTGGCCTTCCAGATCGCCCGGGCGCTCGGGCGGTCCATCGACGAGGTGTTCGCGTACGAGCCGGACGGAGGACGGTCATGACGACGGGGGCGAGGACGACGGGGACGACGGTGCGGGCGGTCGTCCGGGAGCGGTACGGGGACCCGGGGGTGCTGCGGGTGGTCGACCGCGCGCTGCCCGCCCCGACGGGCGACGAGGTGCACGTGCGGGTGGCGGCGGCCGGGGTCGCGATGGGCGACTGGCACCTGGTGACCGGGCTGCCGTCCGTGATGCGGCTGGTGACCGGGCTGCGCGCGCCGCGCGAGCACGGCGTCGGCCTCGACCTGGCCGGGACCGTCGAGGCGGTCGGGCCGGACGTGCCGGACCTCCGCCCGGGCGACCGGGTGCTCGGGTGCGGGCGGGCCGCGTTCGCCGAGGTCGCCGTGACGCGGGGACGGCGGCTCGCCGCTCTGCCCGCGCACGTGCCGACCGAGGTCGCCGCGGCGGTCCCGACCAGCGGCACCACCGCCCTGCACGCGCTGCGCGCCGGCCGGGTCGGCGCGGGGACCCGGGTGCTGGTGCTCGGCGCCGGGGGCGGGGTGGGGACGCTGGCGGTGCGGCTCGCGGTGCTGGCGGGCGCCGAGGTCACGGCGGCGACGGCACGGCCCGGGCTCGCCGACGCGCTCCGGGCGGCCGGGGCCGTGGCCGTGCTGGACCGGTCGGCCGGTGCGGCGCCGGGCGCGGGCTACGACGCGGTGCTGGTCACCGGCGGGCTGACGCCGCTGCGCGACCTGCGCCGGCTGCTGGCCCCGCGGGGCTCGCTGGTGCTCGTCGGCGCGGAGGGCGGCGGCCGGGTCCTCGGCGGCGGCCTCGCGCGCCAGGCCCGGGCCGCGGCGCTCGACCCGTGGGTCCGGCACCGGCTGCGGAGCGTGGTGTCCCGCGAGAACCCGGCCGACCTCGCGCACCTGCGGGACCTGCTCGCCGACGGCGCGCTCGCACCGGTCCTCGACCGGACGTTCCCCCTGGCGGAGGCGGCCGCCGCGATCGACCACGTGGCGTCGGGCGCCGCGCGCGGCAAGGTGGTGCTGACGGTCAGCTGACCAGCAGCAGGTCCGTCGGCCGCGGGGTGAACGCGCGGCCCAGCAGGATGCAGCCCGCGCCCACGGCGCCGACCTGCGGCCCGAACGCCGACGAGGCGACGGTGAGCGCGTGCCCGCCGGGGACCACGTGCGCGGCGATCTCCGCTTCCAGCGCCGCCTCCGCGTGCGGGGCGATCCGGTCCCACAGCGGGCCGCCGACCAGCACGGCCGGGACGTCGAGCAGGTCGGTCAGCACGCCCGCGGCCATGCCGACCCGCCGGCCCGCGAGCGCGAGCACCTCCCGCGCGCCGGGGTGTCCCGCGTCCGCGGCGGCGCACAGCGCGGTCACCGCGTCGTCCACCGCGCGCGGGTCGGTGCCGTCACCCCAGCCGGGGAGGTCGACGCCCGCCGCGCGACCCTGCTCCGCGAGCGCCTCGGCCCGCAGCACCGCGCCCAGGCAGCCGCGCCGCCCGCACCAGCACCGGGCACCCTCGGGGTCGGCGACGAGGTGCCCCGACTCCCCCGCGTTGCCCGAGACGCCGCGCACCACCTCGTCGTGCAGCACCGTCGACACGGCGACGCCGGTGCCCAGGTAGAAGAACACGAAGTCGGACGCGTGCTCGCCGGGGTGCCACAGGTGGGCGCTCGCCGCGGCGATCACGTCCTTGTCGAGCACCGCGCGCAGCCCCGTGCGCTCGGCGACCGCGTCCCGCAGCGGCACGTCGTGCCAGCCGGGCAGGTGCGGCGGGTCGACCACGACGCCGGCCTCGACGTCGATCGGCCCGGGGGCCGCGATGCCGACGCCGAGCACCCGCTCGCGCGCCACGCCGGCACCGGCGATGAGCCCCTCGATCTCGGCGACGAGGCCGGCGACGACGGCCTGCGGGTCCTCCGGGACGGGCGTCGGGACCTGCGCGCGGGCGACCACGGCGCCGGACAGGTCGAGCAGCACGAACGTCATGGTCGCGGGGTCCAGGTGCACGCCGACCGCGAACCGGCTGCCCGCGGCGAGCCGCAGCAGCGTGCCGGGGCGGCCGGGGCCGCGACGCGCCGCCTCGCCCTCCTCGACCACCAGGCCGAGGTCGAGGAGGCGGCGCGCCACGTTCGTCACGGTCTGCGGGGACAGCCCCGTGCGCCGGGCCACCTCCGCGCGGGCGAGGCCCCCGCCGGCGCGCCGGACCACGTCCAGCACGACCGTCTGGTTGAAGTCGCCCATCCGCGGCAGGTTGGTCCCGCGACGCATCGTGCCTCCGTCCGTCCGCCGGGCGACCGGGGCGCGGCGGCGCGCCCGGGTCGGCTGGACGCATCATGGCAGACGGTCGGCCACCCCCTCGCGCGCGGCCACCGCGGCGGCCCGGGCACGCGCCCGCACCAGCCAGGTGCCGCCGCCGACCGCGGCGAGCGCCGCGAGCAGGCCGAGCAGCAGCTGCGCGCCCGTGACGGCCAGGGGGGCGCCGTCGCCGGCACCCGGGCCGGACGCCGCGGGATCGCCGTCCGGGGCACCGCCGGGCGTCCCGGACGGGTCGCCGCCGCCCGGGGTGCCGGGCGCGCCCGGTCCCGGGTCGACGGGGGCGCCGCCGGCGGCCTGGACCAGCACCGCCACGGTCCGCGCCGGCACCGTCACGGTCCCGCTCGCCGCGTCCCAGGTCGTGGTCCGGACCACGTCGTCGCCGCCCGCGGCCTGCACCGGCGACAGCGCGTACCTCGCGCCGGCCAGCGCCGGCAGCTCCTGGGTCACGGCGTCCGGGGACGCGTTGAACACCACGAGCAGCCCGTCCAGGTCCGCGTCGACGTCCGGTCCGACCGTGTCGTCGACGTGCATGACGATCACGCCCGGGGTGGCGTCCGCGCCGGCGTCGGGGAACGTGAGCTTCTGCCGGATCAGGTCGGCGTCGCCGAGCCGGAACAGCGGGGTGGAGAACCGCAGCCGCAGCAGGTCGTCCGCCGCGGCGCGGGCCGTGGCGATGTGCGCGGGGGTGGGCTTCAGCGCGGCGTCCTGGAGCAGCGGCGTCATCTGCGGCCACTTCTCGGCGTTCGCCCACGCCCCCGGCAGGCCGCGGCCGAAGCCGTTGTCCTGGCCGGTCCAGTCGATCGCGTTGAACCAGTCGCCGGAGTCGTAGCTGTCCCGGTCGAGCGACTTGGACCGCAGCTGGTCCGTCCCCGCGTGCCAGAACGACACCGTCTGGGAGAGGGCGGCCGTGGCCTGCGACAGCGTGTTCATCCGGACCCGGTCGTCCATGGACGTGGCCTGCGGCAGCTTGATCGTCAGCAGGTCGAACAGCGTCTCGTTGTCGTGCGCGTCGACATAGCTGACGACCTCCTCCGGGGAGTCTGCGTACCCGGCGGGCGCCCCGCGGTAGTCGATCTGGTCGCCGCGCAGCACCTCCCCGGTGTGCGTCGGCAGCACGTAGTCGCGCAGGTTGCCGGCCAGCCCGAGCCGGACCACGTCGGTCGCGAGGCCGAGGTCCTCGAGCTCGGCGGCCGAGCCGGTGTTCACCGAGGCCGGGTCGCCGAGCTGCGCGGGCTGCCCGTTCGGGTCGGTCGCCAGGCCGGTGCCGAAGCCCTGCGTGAACATCGACGACCCCTCGACCGGCGACCCGCCGTGCACCGCGTCGCGGAGCCGGTCGGAGAACGTGCCGATCCCGGTGCCGCCGAGCTGCCCCTGCGTGGCCTGCTCGAACAGGGCGTTGCCGGCGACCTCGCCGAAGTCCCAGCCCTCGCCGTACAGGTACACCGCCGAGCCGTCGACGCCGTCCGCCTCGACGGTCAGCGCGTCCAGCGCCGCCCGCACGGCCAGCATGTTCTGCTTCGAGTGGTGGCCCATCAGGTCGAACCGGAACCCGTCGACCTTGTAGTCCCGGGCCCAGGTGACCACCGAGTCGACCATGAGCTTCTCGGCCATCGCGTGCTCGGTGGCGACGTTCTGGCAGCACGTGCTGGTCTGCACCTGGCCGGTGCCGTCGAGCCGGTGGTAGTACCCGGGGACGACCCGGTCCAGCACCGACCTCGCGTCCTGGCCGCTCGCCGCGGTGTGGTTGAACACCTGGTCGAGGACGACGCCCAGACCCATGTCGTGCAGCGCGCCGACCATGGTGCGGAACTCGGCGACCCGGGCGCCGCCCTCCGGGTCGGTCGCGTAGGACCCCTCGGGCGCGGTGAAGTGCCACGGGTCGTAGCCCCAGTTGAAGCCGTCGCGCTCGCGGATCGCGCCGACGGCGGCCTGCTGGTCCTGGGCGGCCGGGCCGAAGCCGGTCAGGTCGGCGGTGGTCGCCTGCCGCGCGCGGTCCTCCTCGATCGACGCGATGTCGAACGTCGGCAGCAGGTGCACCGTGGTCAGCCCTGCGTCGGCGAGCTCCCGCAGCCGCGCGGTGCCGTCCGAGTCCCGGGCGAACGCCAGGTAGGTGCCCCGCTCGGCCTCGGGCACGGTCTGGTCGGCGATCGAGAAGTCGCGCACGTGCAGCTCGTAGATCGTGTGGTCCACGGCCCGCTCGACGACCGGCTGGGCCGTGTCGGCCCACAGCGCCGGGCGGTACGCCGGGTCGGCCAGGTCGACCGCGACGGCGTGCGTCGAGTTCAGCGTCAGGGCGACGGCGTACGGGTCGGTGACGACGTTCGTCTCCACGCGGCCGGTCGACGGCACGTAGACCTCGACCTCGTACCGGTAGCGGGCGCCGGACCACGTGGCGTCGCCGGTCACCGACCAGGTGCCGTCGGCGGCCCGGGTGGTGGCGACCCGGGACGGGGCGTCCGCGAGGTCCGCACCCGGCGCCCAGGTCAGCAGCGTGACCGCCCGGGCGGTCGGGGCCCACAGCCGGAACGTCGGCACGCCGCCGGCCCACGTGGTGCCGAGCTCGGCGTCGGCGGCCGCGCCGTACAGGTCGTCGAGCACGCCCGGGACCTGGACGCCGGTGAGCGCGGTCAGCCCGTCCGCGTCCGCCTGGGAGACCTGGACCTCGCCGGTGAGCACCGCGGCCGCGTCGGCGCCCGGCTCGACCCGCAGCGCGACTGCGCCCGCGAGCGCCGGGAAGTCGGCGCGCACGTCGGCGGGCAGGCCCGCGGCGTCGTAGGTCAGCGGGACCTCGCCGGTGCCCGCGGGCCCGGTCACCGCGCCGTCGGTCACGCCGATCCCGCCCTCGGCCGCGTGGTGCAGCGCCCAGGCCAGGTCCGCCGGGTCGGCGCCGCCGAGCAGGTCGCGCGGCCAGGCGAGCAGGTCGGGGCGCACCCAGTGCGCCCGCTGCTGGCCGACGCCGGTCAGCGGCGGGTTCTCGACGGTGATCTCCAGCAGGTGCGTCGCGACGTCGTACGCGAACGACACCTGCTCGCCGTCGGACGTCGCGAACGCGTAGTTGTCCCCGCCCACCGCGCCTCCCTGGCCGTAGTTGACGTCCCACGACATCCCGTGGGCGACCTTGACCTGGTACGAGCCTGCCGGGATCTGCGTCGTCGACCACTCGTACACGCCGTCGCCGTCCGGGTCCTTGGCCCACGTGGCGAGGCAGTCCGGGGACCAGTCGCCGGGGCAGCCGACCGCGGCCTGGTACGACCCGGGCAGCGTGACGACCGGCCCCTGGGCCGTGTTCTGGAAGTCGCCGGACACCGGATCCCAGTAGAACGTCACGTCGACCGGCGCGCCGCCCGGGGCGCCCGGCACGGTGTACGCGACGTCCGCGCCGCCGACGACGTAGGCCACGTCCCACGTCCCGTCGAGGGCGACCTTGTACGCGTAGTCGCCCGGCGGCAGCGCGAACGTGCCCTCCCAGACGCCGTCCGGACGCTCGGCGAGCTGGGCCTCGTCGCAGTCGGGCGCCCAGTCTCCGGCGCAGCCCATCGCGGTGTTGTGGCTGCCGGGGACGGACACGGAGGTGAACGCGGGCGCCGGGTCGGCGGCCGCGGGGCCGGCGGGGTCGTCCGCGCCGGCCGTCGCGGCGCCGGACGCGAGCAGCGCGCCGGCGGCCAGCACGGCGAGCGCGCGGCGCGCGGCGCCGCGGGGTTCGAGGGGTGTCCGGGGCGCCAGAGGGCGCCTGCGGGCGTGCGTCATCACAGGACTCCATCGTCGGGGGTGAGCATCAGCAGCGCGGCTACCAGCGACTGTACGCGTTTGCAGAAACGTCCTGCAACGCCGTACAGGTCGAGCCTCCTCGCTCCGACCGACCCCTCACGCCACGAGGCCTACGGCTTCCGGCCCGCCCTCCCTGGATCTCGGGGGGCGCGGCCGGAGACCGTAGGCCTCGTCGTGGAGCGGCGCGTCAGTGCGCGAAGTGGCGGGTGCCCGTCAGGTAGAGCGTCACGCCGGCGGCCTGCGCGGCGGCGACGACCTCCTCGTCGCGGACCGACCCGCCCGGCTGGACGACCGCGCGCACGCCGGCGTCCAGGAGCACCTGGAGGCCGTCGGCGAACGGGAAGAACGCGTCCGAGGCCGCCACCGCGCCGCGCGCCCGCTCGGCGTCGCCCGCGTTCGCCCGCTCGACCGCGAGCCGGCACGAGTCGACCCGGTTGACCTGGCCCATGCCGACCCCGACCGACGCGCCGCCGTCGGCCAGCAGGATCGCGTTCGACTTCACGGCCCGCACCGCGCGCCAGGCGAACGCCAGGTCCGCGAGCGTCGCCTCGTCGGCCGCCTCGCCCGCGGCGAGCGTCCAGGTGGTCGGGTCGTCACCCGCGGCGTCGATCCGGTCGACCTGCTGCATGAGCAGCCCGCCGCTGATCGGCCGCAGCTCGACGCCGGCGGACGGCGCCCCCTCGACCACGAGGAGGCGGATGTTCTTCTTGCGGCTCAGCACCTCGAGCGCCTCGGGCTCGTACGCCGGGGCGACGACGACCTCGGTGAACACCTCGGCGATCTGCTCCGCGGCGGCCAGCGTGACCGTGCCGTTGGCCGCGATCACGCCGCCGAACGCCGACACCGGGTCGCAGGCGTGCGCCTTCGCGTGCGCGTCCGCGATGTCCGCGCCGACCGCGATGCCGCACGGGTTCGCGTGCTTGATGATCGCGACAGCCGGACCGTCGTGGTCGTGCGCCGCGCGCCAGGCCGCGTCCGCGTCGACGTAGTTGTTGTACGACATCGCCTTGCCGTGCAGCTGCTGCGCCTGCGCCAGCCCCGCGGGGCCGTACCCGGAGGTGTAGACCGCGGCGCGCTGGTGCGGGTTCTCGCCGTAGCGCAGCACGTCCGCGCGGTCCCAGGTCGCCCCGACCCAGGCCGGGAAGCCGGTGCTCACGCCGTCGACCTCGTCGGTCGTGGTGGCGACGTTGCCCATCCAGGACGCGACGGCGACGTCGTACGTCGCGGTGTGCACGAAGGCCTGCGCGGCGAGCCGGGTGCGCTCGGCCAGGGTGAAGCCACCACCCTGCACGGCCGCGACCACCTCGTCGTACCGGGCCGGGTCCACGACGACCGCGACGCTCGGGTGGTTCTTCGCCGCGGCGCGGACCATCGACGGGCCGCCGATGTCGATCTGCTCGACGCACTCGTCCGGGGTCGCGCCCGAGTCCACGGTCTGCGTGAATGGGTACAGGTTGACGACGACCAGCTCGAACGGCGCGACGCCGAGCTCGTCGAGCTGGGCGAGGTGCTCCGGGCGGCGGGTGTCGGCGAGGATCCCGGCGTGCACGCGCGGGTGCAGCGTCTTCACGCGGCCGTCCAGGCACTCGGGGAACCCGGTCAGCTCCTCGACCCGCGTGACCGGCACGCCGGCGGACGCGATGGTCCCGGCCGTCGACCCGGTGGACACGAGCTCGACCCCGGCGGCGTGCAGGGCGGTCGCGAGCTCGACCAGGCCCGACTTGTCGTAGACGGACAGCAGCGCGCGGCGCACCGGGCGGCGGGTGCTGTCCGCGGTCGGGTCGGCGACGGGCTCGACGGGCGGCAGGGCGTGGGACATGGCGGTCCTCCGGGTGGTCGGTCGGGCACCACGGTGGGTGCCGCTCGGGACCCTGCACCCAGGCGAACGGTGCGTCGGCGGGACTGCGTCGGTCGCTCCCCGGTGGTCAGTTCCACCTCTACGCCAGTCACGACCGTGCACGAGCCTAGCCGACGACGGCGCCGGCGTCGGCGGCTCAGTCCGTGCGGCGCCCCTTGGCGAAGTAGGCGATCGGCCCGACCCAGTTCACCAGGATGGCGAGGCCCCACGCCGCCTTCGGGCCGTTGACCAGCGCCGCCGGGCGCTTGGCCAGGTCGCGGTAGGCCGCGGCCGTCAGCGCGAGCTGCGCCGCCGTCACGACCACCGTGCCGACCTTGCGCCCGGTGCTGAGCTCGGACCAGTGCTTACCCGCGCGTGCGTGTCCCATGGGCCGACGCTACGCGGGTCCGTCGCCGCGCGGCAGGGGCCGGAGGTCCCGCGTCGGGGGCGGGCCGGGCCGGTGGCGGGCCGGGCCGGGCCGGGGGCGGGCCGGGTCGGCGGCTGGTCCGGCCGGCGGGCCCGGCCGGCGGCGGAGCTAGCCGACGGTGACGGTCCGGCCGTCGACGGTCAGCCCGCCCGCGACGATCCGGGCGACCCACTCGACGAGCAGCCGGCGCTCGGCGACCTTGATCCGCTCGTGCAGCGTGGCCTCGTCGTCGCCGGGCTCGACCGGCACCGCGACCTGCGCCACGACCGGGCCGGTGTCCACCCCGGCGTCGACGACGTGCAGCGTGCACCCCGTGACCTTCGCCCCGAACGCCAGGGCGTCCCGGACCGCGTGCGCCCCGGGGAACGCGGGCAGCAGCGCGGGGTGCGTGTTCACGACCCGGCCGGGCCACCGGTCGAGCACCGCCGCGCCGAGGATCCGCATGAACCCCGCCGACACGACCAGGTCGGGGCGGAACACCGCGATCGCCTCCGCGAGCGCGCGGTCCCAGGCGGCGCGGTCGTCGAAGTCGCCGGGCGCCACCACCGCGGTCGGCACGCCCGCGGCACGGGCCAGGTCGAGGCCGCCGGCCGACGCGCGGTCGGCCACGACGCCGACCACGCGGCCCGGGTACCCGGGGCCGTCGTGGGCCGCGAGCAGGGCGGCGAGGTTCGACCCGCCGCCGGACACCAGCACGACGAGCCGGCCGGCGGTGCGCGTGGCGGGTCGGGGCGCGTCGGGGGTGCTGGGCGTGGGGGCGGCCATGACCGCACACCCTAACCGCGCTCCCCGGCCGCCCGGGCACATCCCCGCCCCCGCTTCCTCCCCCGCCTGCCCCCGCCTCCGCCAGCCTCCGCCGAGATGGCAACCCTCGGCTGCGCCCAGGTGCTCCCCGACAGCCGAGAGCTGCCGTCTCGACGAGCGGGTCCGGGTGCGGCGGCGCGCGGGCCGGGCCCGGGTGCGGCGGCGCGCGGGTCGTGCGCGAGAATGGCCCGCGTGAGCAACCCGTACGCCCCGCCCTCGTCCGACCGCGCCGCCGCGGACGGCCCCGGGCGCGCGGCGGGCGACCCCACCGACCCCGCCG
This sequence comes from Cellulomonas sp. EB106-03-03-XG116, assembly GCF_058792015.1. NCBI lineage: Bacteria > Bacillati > Actinomycetota > Actinomycetes > Micrococcales > Cellulomonadaceae > Cellulomonas > Cellulomonas sp. EB106-03-03-XG116. Next base: position 48,721 of record NZ_JBYTEP010000014.1, on the reverse strand, counting down.
ACCCGACCGGTCCCACCGGCCCGGACCCCGCCGGCCCCACCGGCCCCGGCCCGTCCGGCCCCGGGCACCCGCTGCCGCCGCACCCCGCGCCCGGCCCGCACCCGCCGCGCCCGCACCCCGGCCCCGCCGCGCCGCCGCCGTCGCCCGAGGCGCTGGCGCGCGTCGGCCGGCTCGTGCGGCACTTCGGCGTGTGGCTGCTCGCGGGCGTCGCGGTCACGCTGCTGCCGCTGCCGTGGCGGTTCGCGTCGATCGTGTTCCTGGTCGGCGCCGTCGTCACCGGCATCCGCGCGCTGCTGGCCGTGGTCCGCTCGGGGCTGCGCGGCGGCGTGGGCGCCATGCTGGTCGCGGGCCTGCTGATGACGGGGCTGGTGCTCGTCGGCTCGCTGGGCTCGCTGGCGACGTGGCGGGTCGACGCCGACCGGCAGGCGTGCCTGCAGGGCGCGCTGACGCGGTCGGCGGAGGCGGCGTGCGAGCGCGCCTACGACGACGCGGTGGGCGACCTGACCGACCGGCTGACCGGCGGGCGCGGCTGACCCGGGCTCAGCCCCGCCGGCGCGACCCCGTCACGCCGGCCCACGCCCGGCGGGCCGCACCGGCGACCGCCGCGCGGACGTGCCGGTCGCCGGGCAGCAGCACCAGCAGCGCCCCGAGCGCCACCCCGCCCGCGACGGCGAGCGCCACCAGCACCGGCTCCGGGCCGAGCTCCGTCATCCGCCCGGGCCCGATCCCCCCGCGCGCGAGCGCCGCGAGCAGCAGCGCGCCGAGCCCGGCGGTCGCGGCGGACACCAGGCCGGCGACCGGGGCGTCCAGCGCGCGCTCGGTGGCCAGCCGGCGGCGCAGCACGAGCGCGGCCGCGGCGCCGGCCAGCAGCGTGACGACGGGGATCGCCACCAGGACGCCGCCGACCACGTCCGGCGCGGGCAGCGCGCCCAGCAGCGGTACCGCCGGCAGGGCGCCGGCCTGCACCCCGCCGACGGCGAACGACGTCCCCGTGCCGACCGCGAACCCCGGCCCCACGAGCCACGCCAGCGCCCACAGCACGAGGGTCGGGGCGTAGGCGAGCTGCGCCACCGCGAGCACGATGCCGCCCACCGCGTCGAGCCGCAGGCTGCCGACCACCTCCGCGACCGCGCTCCGACCCGTCACGACCCACAGCGTGGCGAGCACGGCCGCCAGCAGCACGAGCGTCGCCAGCGCGGTCGTCCCGGCGGCGACGCCGTGCGCGACGGGCTCGGGCAGCCGGGCGCGCACCGGCTGCACGACGTCCCGGAACCGCGGCGCCTCGGGGCGCCGGAGCAGACCCGCGCCGAGCCCGGCGGCCGCGACGACCGCGGCGCCGAGCAGGCCGATCCCGACGTGCAGCAGCGGCACCCCGGTGACGAGCCCGACCACGAGCACCACGCCGACGTACGCCCCGACGCCCGCGCCGAACGCGGACCGGGTGGCGTACCCGGACCGGCGCGCGGAGGCGTAGCAGCCGAACACGGCGAGCGCGGTGAGCCCCAGCGGCACGAGCGTCACGGACGGGGCGTCGGTCAGCGGCACGCCGTGGGCGAGCAGCCACAGCCCGGCGGCCACCTCGACGGCCCGGGTCCACGGGATCCCGGTCGTCGCCGGTGCCGCGGAGGTGGCGACGTACGCCGCGATCGCCGGCAGCACCACGACCAGCAGCGACAGCAGCGCCGCCTGCAGGCCGGCCAGCATGCCGCCGACCCAGCGCGGGGCGCCGTCGAGGTCGCTGACGAAGAACCGCGGCGGGGCGGCGTCGTCGAGCACCCGGCGCCGCGGCCGACCGCCGGGCGCGCCGGAGCCGCGTCCGTCGGGGCGGGTGCCGGGCGCGTTGCTCACCGCCCCATGGTCCCCGCCGCACGCCGCCGGGCGGCCCAACCGCCCCGGCGCGCCGCGGGGTGGCGTGCCCCACGCCCGGGCGGCGGACGCGCGACGGGCGCCGCACCCCCGGGAGGGTGCGGCGCCCGTCGGGCGTGCGGAGGTCAGCTGAGCAGCGCGCGCGCCAGCTCGGCCGTCTCGGTCGGCGTGGTGCCGACCTTCACCCCGGCGGCCTCGAGGGCCTCCTTCTTGGCCTGCGCGGTGCCGGCCGAGCCGGACACGATCGCGCCGGCGTGGCCCATCGTCTTGCCCTCGGGGGCGGTGAAGCCCGCGACGTAGCCGACGACCGGCTTGGTCACGTGCTCGGTGATGTACGCCGCGGCCCGCTCCTCGGCGTCGCCGCCGATCTCGCCGATCATGACGATGAGGTCGGTCTCGGGGTCGGCCTCGAACGCGGCGAGCGCGTCGATGTGCGTCGTGCCGATGATCGGGTCGCCGCCGATGCCGACGGCCGTCGAGAACCCGAGGTCCCGGAGCTCGTACATCATCTGGTAGGTCAGCGTGCCGGACTTCGACACCAGGCCGATCCGGCCGGGGCCGGTGATGTCCGACGGGATGATGCCGACGTTCGACTTCCCGGGGCTGATGAGACCCGGGCAGTTGGGGCCGAGCAGCCGGACGCCCTTGGCCTGGGCGTAGGCGAAGAACTCGGCGGTGTCGGCGACCGGGACGCCCTCGGTGATGATCACGATCAGCGGCACGCCGGCGTCGATCGCCTCGATGACAGCGGCCTTGGTGAAGGCCGGCGGCACGAAGATGACCGACACGTCGGCCTTGGTCGCCTCGACGGCCTGGGCCACCGAGCCGAACACCGGGATCGCCACGGTCAGGCCGGAGCCGTCGCCGCGGGGGAACTCGACGCTGGTGCCCGCCTTGCGCGGGTTCACGCCGCCGACGACGGTGGTGCCCGACGCCAGCATGCGGGTGGTGTGCTTGCTGCCTTCGGACCCGGTCATGCCCTGCACGATGACCTTGGAGTCCGCGGTCAGGAAGATCGCCATGGTGGGTTGTCTCTCGTCTCTCGCGTCGCTGCGGTCGGTCAGGCGGTGGCGGCCAGGCGGGCGGCCTCGGCGGCGCCCCCGTCCATGGTCTCGGCCAGCGTGACGAGCGGGTGGGCCGCGTCCCGGATGATCCGGCGGCCCTCGAGCACGTTGTTGCCGTCCAGGCGCACGACGAGCGGCTTGGTGGCCTCGTCGCCGAGGATGCCGAGCGCCGCGACGATGCCGTTGGCGACCGCGTCGCACGCCGTGATGCCGCCGAACACGTTGACGAACACGGACTTGACCTGCGGGTCGGACAGGATGATGTCCAGGCCCGCGGCCATGACCTCGGCCGAGGCGCCGCCGCCGATGTCGAGGAAGTTCGCCGGCTTCACGCCCCCGTGCTGCTGCCCGGCGTACGCGACGACGTCGAGGGTGCTCATGACGAGCCCCGCGCCGTTGCCGATCACGCCGACCTCGCCGTCGAGCTTGACGTAGTTGAGGTCCTTCTCCTTGGCGCGCGCCTCGAGCGGGTCCGCCGCGGCGGCGTCCTCGAGGGACGCGTGGTCCTCGTGCCGGAAGTCGGCGTTGCCGTCCAGCGTCACCTTGCCGTCGAGCGCGACGACGTCGCCGGCCTCGGTCAGCACGAGCGGGTTCACCTCGACGAGCGTGGCGTCCTCCTCGCGGTAGACGTCCCACAGCTTCGTCAGCACGGCGGCGACCTTCGGGCCCACCTCGGCGTCGAAGCCCGCGGCGGCGACGATCTCGTCGGCCTTCGCCTGGTCGATGCCGACCCGCGGGTCCACCGGGACCTTCGCCAGCGCCTCGGGGCGCTCGACCGCGAGCTGCTCGATCTCCATGCCGCCCTCGACGCTCGCCATCGCGAGGTACTGCCGCTCGGCGCGGTCGAGGAGGAGGGAGAAGTAGTACTCCTTCGCGATGCTCGCCCCGGCGGCGATCATCACGCGGTGGACGGTGTGGCCCTTGATGTCCATGCCGAGGATCTCGCCGGCGCGCTGCTCGGCCTCCTCCGCGGAGCGGGCGATCTTGACGCCGCCGGCCTTGCCTCGGCCACCGGTCTTCACCTGCGCCTTGACGACCACCACGCCGGTCGCGCCGTCGGCGCCCAGCAGGGTCTCGGCCGCCGCACGCGCCTCGGAGGGCGTCGTCGCGACGATCCCTCCCAGGACGGGTACCCCGTGCCGCTCGAAGATGTCACGTGCCTGGTACTCGAACAGGTCCACCTGCTGCGGTCCTTCCCTCGCCCTGCGGTCCCGTGGGTGGGATCTGGCTGCTCTGCCGCGGACGATCGTAGCCCGGGGTCCCGGGTTTATCTCCACGTCGAGATATGTGACCCAGGTCGCACGGGATTCGTCAACGTGTCTTGACACGCGGATCGCTCGTCAAGCAAAGTTGACGCATGACCGGCACCGACCCCACCACCGACTCCGCCGACGGCGCGCTCGCCGCGGCGACGGCCGACGACCCCGCCACCGGGCTGCGCGCCGTGCGCTCCCTGCGGGTGCTCGCCGACCGGCTGGAGACCCTGCAGGTCGGCCGGGCGCGCGAGCTCGGCTGGTCCTGGCAGGACATCGCGGACGCCCTCGGCGTGAGCCGGCAGGCCGTCCACCAGAAGCACCACCGGAAGGCCTGAGGGCCGCCGGCGCGACCGGCGCCCCGCCCGCCGCGCCACCCCCGAGAGGAGACGACGATGTTCGAGAGGTTCACCGCCGGCGCCCGCGCCGCGGTCGTGCAGTCCCAGGAGATCGCCCGCGACCTGGGCGACCCCCGCATCTCCCCCGCGCACCTCGTGGTCGCGGTCGCGTCCGTCGCGGACCCGGCGGCCGAGGCGCTCGCCGCGCAGGGGGCCGACCGGGCCGCGCTGCTCGACGCGTTCGACGGCGACGGGCTGGACGCCGCGGCGCTGGCGGCGCTCGGGATCGACCTGGACGCCGTGCGCCGGCGCGCGGACACCGTGTTCGGCGCGGGTGCGCTGGACCGCGCCGACCGCGCCGACCGGGCGCGCCGGGCGGGGCCGGCCGGGCGGCGGGGCGCCGGGCACGTGCCGTTCACCCGGGACGCCAAGAAGACGCTCGAGGTCGCGCTGCGCGAGGCGATCCGGCTCGGTCACAAGCGGATCGAGGCCGGGCACGTGCTGCTCGCGGTCGTCCGGCTGTCCGACACCGACGGGTACGCGCTGCTCCGCCGCGCGGGCGTCGACCCGGCGGCCCTGGCGGCGGACGTGACGGCCCGCCTGGCCGCCGCCGCGGCGGCCTGACCCCGGAGGGCGGACGGCGCGCCCCGGGGCCGGCAAGGCGAGTGGATCCGCACGGGCAGACGCGCGCGGGCGTGTCCGTCCGTAGGGATCCACGCGTCGGCGCGTGCGGGGTGCCGACGGCGCCCGCGGGAGGCCGAGGCGTCGTGCGGGGGCGCGGCCCCGACCGTCAGGCCGTCGGGACGGGGTACCCCTCCGACGGCTGCACCACCACGAACCCCGGGCCGTGGAAGGCGTACTGGAACGCCTCCCCCGTGCCGCCGCGGAGCAGCGAGCTGACGTTCATGCTCGACACGACGCCGGGCGTGAGGTTCGCCGACCAGCACACCGCCGCGTTCGGGTCGACGTAGGTCGGCTGCTGCGAGCAGTCGAGGATCATCGGCTGACCGTGCGACGTCAGCGCCACCGTGCCGTGCCCCTGGATCAGGGTGTTCCAGAACCCGCCGGTCATCATCCCGGCGCCCTTGGTGCGGTGCATGTCCCACTGGAGCGCGGCGTCGAACGCGAGCAGCGAGGAGCCGCCGACGCTGATCGCGTCGCCCTCCAGCTGGAGCAGGAACACGTGCTCCGCGGCGCGCGCGAAGAACACCTCGCCCGGGCCGGACACCCGCATGAGCGGCTGGTCGTCGGCGCTCATCGCGCGCTTGACGAACCGGGCGAGCGAGCCGGACGACTCGTGGTGGAACTGCACCTGCCCCTGGTGGGCGACCATCGCGCCCTTCGCCGCGAGGACGTCGGGGCCGAGGGTGACCTTGAGCATCTTGGTGCTCTGCAGGACGAACCGCTCGGCGGTCTGCACCTCGGCGTTGGCCTGGTCGAAGATCGGGCTGCGCATGGGTCGATCATGCCCGATATGTGCAGGTGGCGGCCTCGCGGGCGCCGCGCGGGCGGCCGGGACCACCCGTCCGCCCGCGCGCGGGTCAGAGCTTGGTGACCGGCGAGTACCGCAGCAGCAGCCGCTTGGTGCCCTCGGTGCCGAAGTCGACCTTCGCGACCGCGTTCGGCCCGCCGCCCTCGACCGCGACGACCGTGCCGAGGCCGTACGCGTCGTGGGTGACCTTGTCCCCCACCGTCAGCGTCGGGATGGCCGCGTCCGGGCGCGGGGTCGCCGAGCCGAACGTGGCGCCGCCCGACCCGGGGGCCTTGCGGGGCGGCTCGCCCGCGCGGGACGCCGCGGAGCTCTTCTTCCAGCTCTGTGTGGACCCGGACCCCGACGACGACCGCTCCCCGTAGCCGCCACCCGAGGCGTACCCGGACCGGCCGCCGAGGAACCCGCCCGGCCCGCGCAGCCGGTCGTTGGACGACTCGCGCCGCCGCCAGTCGATGAGGTCCTCGGGCAGGTCGTCGAGGAACCGGCTGGGCGGGAACTCGTTCGGCACGCCCCACGCGGTGCGGACCGCGGCGCGGGAGATGTACAGCCGCTGCCGCGCCCGGGTCAGGCCGACGTAGGCGAGCCGGCGCTCCTCGGCGAGCTGGTCGGTGTCGGCGAGCGACCGCATGTGCGGGAACGTGCCGTCCTCCATGCCGGTGAGGAACACGACCGGGAACTCCAGGCCCTTGGCCGTGTGCAGGGTCATCAGCGTGATGACGCCCTGGTCCGGCTTCGGCGCGCCGCCGTCCTCGTCGCCGCCGTCGTCCGACGGGATCTGGTCGGAGTCGGCGACGAGCGACACCCGCTCGAGGAAGTCGGCGAGGTCGCCCTCGGGGTCGGACTGCTCGAACTCGGAGGCCACCGCGTGCAGCTCGGCGAGGTTCTCGACCCGGGTCTGGTCCTGCGGGTCCTCGCTCGCGCGCAGCTCCGCCAGGTAGCCGCTGCGGTCGAGCACGACCGACAGGATCTCCGCCGGGCCGGCGCCCGACTCGGTGAGCGCCCGGAGGTCGGCCATCATCTCGGCGAACGCCCGCAGGCCGGTGAGCGCCCGGGTCCCGAGGCCGGGCACCTCCTCCAGCCGCTCCAGCGCCTGGCCGAACGAGATGCGCTCCCGCTCCGCGTACCCGGCGACCATCGCCTCGGACCGGTCGCCGAGCCCGCGCTTGGGCACGTTGAGGATGCGGCGCAGGTTCACGTCGTCGTCGGGGTTCGCGATCGCGCGCAGGTACGCCACGGCGTCCTTGATCTCGCGGCGCTCGTAGAACCGGGTGCCGCCGACGACCTTGTACGGCAGGCCGACGCGGATCAGCACCTCCTCCAGCGCGCGGGACTGCGCGTTGGCCCGGTAGAAGATCGCGACGTCGCCGGGGCGGACGCCGTCGGCGTCGCCGAGGCGGTCGATCTCCTCCGCGACGAACCGCGCCTCCTCGTGCTCGTTGTCGGCGACGTAGGCGACGATCTTCGGCCCGGAGCCGGAGTCGGTCCACAGCCGCTTGGGCTTGCGGCCGGGGTTCTTGCTGATCACCGCGTTGGCGGCGGACAGGATGGTCTGCGTCGAGCGGTAGTTCTGCTCGAGCAGGATGGTCGTGGCGTCCGGGTAGTCGGCCTCGAACTCCATGATGTTGCGGATGCTGGCGCCGCGGAACGCGTAGATCGACTGGTCGGCGTCGCCGACGACGGTGAGCTCGCCGCGCGGCACCGCGGCGTCCGCGCCGGGGTCGGCCGCGCCGACGCCCGCGAGCTCGCGCACCAGCACGTACTGCGCGTGGTTGGTGTCCTGGTACTCGTCGACGAGCACGTGCCGGAACCGGCGGCGGTAGTGCTCCGCGACGGCGGGGAACGCCTGCAGCAGGTTCACCGTGGTCATGATGAGGTCGTCGAAGTCGAGGGCGTTCGCCTGGCGCAGCCGCTGCTGGTACCGGGTGTAGACCTGCGCGAGCGCCTGGTCGAAGTCGTTCGACCCGCTCGCGGTGGCCGCGAACGCGTCGGGGTCGACCAGCTCGTCCTTGAGGTTGGAGATCTTGGACTGCAGCGCCTTCGGCGGGTACTTCTTCGGGTCCAGGTCGAGCTCGCGCGCCACGAGGCTCAGCAGCCGCTGCGAGTCCGCGGAGTCGTAGATCGAGAACGACTGCCGCAGGCCGAGCGTCGTCGCCTCCCGGCGCAGGATCCGCACGCACGCCGAGTGGAACGTCGAGACCCACATCATCCGGGCGGACGGACCCACCAGCGACGCCACGCGCTCGCGCATCTCGGCCGCGGCCTTGTTGGTGAACGTGATGGCGAGGATCTCCCCCGCGCGCGCCTGCCGGGTCGCCAGCAGGTGCGCGATGCGGTGCGTCAGCACCCGGGTCTTGCCCGAGCCGGCGCCCGCGACGATGAGCAGCGGCCCGCCGTGGTGCAGCACCGCGGCGCGCTGCTGCGGGTTGAGGCCGACCAGCAGCGCGTCCGCGTCGATGGACGGCGCGCGGCCGCGGCCCCGGCGGTCGTCGACGTCCGCGGGCGCGTCGGCGTCCCCGGAGGGCTGGTCGCCGCGCGGCGGCACCGCGGCCGGCAGGCGACCGAGGTCGGAGAGGGCGAGTCCGGGCAGCGGCAGGTTCTCGAAGAGCGACGTCATGGCAGGGCCAAGCCTAGGCGCCCCCACCGACACCCGCGGCGCTCAGCCGCGTGCCAGCAGCACCTCGCGCAGCGCGGACAGCAGCGACGCCGGGAGCCCCAGCGCCTCCAGGTGCGACAGCCGCACGTGCAGCGGCCGGTCGGACGTCGCCGCGGCCAGGGCGCGGGTCAGCAGGGCGTTCTCGGTCCACGCCCCGCGGAGCACCCGCAGCACCTCGGCGTCGGGCTCGGGGCCGGCGAGCGGGACCGTGCCGCACGTCACCTCGAGCCGCGCGCCGGCGGGCACGCCGCGCACGTCCACGCGGAGCCGGCCGTCGTCGGTGACGCGCGCCTCGGCGGGCACCGCTGCCCCGTCGACGGTGGCGCGCACGGCCCCCGCCGCGCCCTCCGTCGCCCCGGCGGTCACCAGCGTCAGCGTCCAGTCCCGCTCCGCCGGCACGCACGCCGCCGCGCCCTCGACCGGCCCGACCGCGAGCGCCCCCGGCGCGTCGGCCCAGGTGATCGGCGTCCGCGCGATCCCCGCCGGGTCCGTGCCGTCGCCCGCGCCGTCGTCCTCGACCAGCGTGAACGCGCCGTCGGCCCCCGGCACGACCAGCAGCTCCAGGTGCGTGGGGTTCACCGGGTCGTTGCCCGGCACCTCGGCGCCGTCCAGCGGCACGACCGCGCCCGGCCGCGCCAGCACCGGGATCGAGTCGAGCGACCGGTGCAGGTCGAGCAGCCGGTCGCCGTCGTACACCGCGCCCGTCAGCACGTCGACCCAGGTGCCCGGCGGCAGCCACGCCCGCACCGCGGACGCGCGGGTCACCGGGTCGGTGGGCGTCGTCACCGGCGCGACCAGCAGCTCCGAGCCGAACAGGAACTGCTGCGGCACGTCGTACGCCTCCGGGCGGTCCGGCCACGCGTGGTAGAGCGGGCGGACCAGGGCCTGCGACTCCGCGGCGGCCCGGTGGTTCATCGTGTGCAGGTACGGCACGAGCCGGTGCCGCAGCCGCAGGAACGCCGTCTGCACCTGGCGGGCGTGCGGCCCGAACGACCACGGCTCCTTGCTGGTGAACGGGTTGTCCGAGGAGTGCAGCCGCAGGATCGGCGAGAAGGTGCCGAGCTGCACCCAGCGGGTCGCGAGCTCCTCGTCGCGGACGCCGAAGTAGTGCCCGCCGATGTCGTGCGACCACCAGCCGTAGCCGATGTTCGCCGCCGTCGCGGTGAACTCGGGCTGGAACGCCAGCGAGTCCCAGGTGATGACGGTGTCGCCGGAGAACCCGACCGGGTACCGGTGGCTGCCCGGCCCGGCGTACCGGGAGAACGTCAGCCCGCGCCGGCCGTCCCGGGCGCTGTCGAGGTAGTGGAAGTGGTTGAGCATCCACAGCGGGTCGATCCCGGCGACGCGCGAGTGCGCGCCCTGCTGCCAGTCGACCCACCAGAAGTCGACGCCGTCCCGCTCCAGCCCGCGGTGCAGCACCGAGAAGTACGCCGCGAGGAACTCCCGGTCGGTGACGTCGAACGCGATCGGGTCGCCGTCGGGCTCCCGACCGAGCGCGGCGCACATCGCGGCGTACGCGTCCTCGTGCGCGCGCACGCCGTCCGCCGGGTGCACGTTGAGCGTGACCCGCAGGCCCCGGTCGTGCAGCCAGGACAGCAGCGCGGGCGGGTCGGGGAACAGGTCGCGGTTCCACGTGTACCCGGTCCAGCCGGAGCCGAGCGCGGGGTCGACCTCGGTGACGTGCCAGTCCATGTCGAGCACCGACACCGACAGCGGGATCCGCTCGGCGGCGAACCGCTCGACGACCGCCCGGTAGCCCTCCGCGGTGTACCGGTGGAACCGGCTCCACCAGGTGCCGAGCGCCCACCGCGGCAGCACGGGCACCGGCCCGGACACGGCGTGGAACGCGCGCAGCGCCTCGGCGTGGTCGTGGGCGTAGCCGAACACGTAGAGGTCCTGCCGGGAGCCGTCGCGCGGGGCCACCCAGCCGTCCGGCTCGAACACCATCGACCGCGAGTCGTCGAGCACCGCGTAGCCCTGCCGGGACACGACGCCGCCCTCGAGCGGGACCCGGCCGTCCGCCTCGTCGAGCGTCCGCGCGGTGCCGCCCAGGCCCTCGGCCGGCTGCCCGTACCGCCACACCGAGTGGTAGGCGCTGACGCCGCCGGTGACCTCGACGGACAGACCCGCGGTGCTGAACGGGCCCCGGTCGTAGACCACGCGCAGCCGCGACGTGACGACCTCGACGACGTGGCCGCGGTCGACCACGCGGAACTCCGGCACCGGGAGCGCGCGGTGCCGGGCGAACGTGCTGGGCCGGTCCTCGAACCGGCCGTCCTCGGCGTGCTCCAGCCGCACGAGCCCGTCGGCGAGCACCGTGACGCGCCAGCGGTCGCCCTGCACCACCGCGCGCGGGTCGGCCGTGCCGTCGGGCGCGGGTCCGGTCGCGAGGGCGAGGGGCCCGCCGGGCTGCCGGGGACGGTCGGGCTGGGGCTGCGTCGGCGCGGTCACTCCTCATGTTTAGCGTTAAACTCGCGGGAGCGTCAACGGGCCGCGAGCCGCCGCGACCCCGCCCCGCCTGGAGGCCACCGGTGGACCGCGTCACGCTCAAGGACATCGCACGCGAGGTCGGCGTCAGCGTGATGACCGTGTCCAACGTGGTGAACGGCCGCGCCGGGCGGGTGTCCCCCGCGACCGCCGCCCGCGTCGAGCGCGCCGTCGCCGACCTCGGCTACGTGCCCAGCGCCGCCGCCCGCTCGCTGGTCGCGCGCCGCTCCCGCCTGGTCGGCCTGCTGCTGCCGGGCCGCCCCGAGGGCGTCACCCTGCTCGGCAGCCCGCACGACGTCGCCGTCACCGGCGCGCTCGAGGCCGCGCTGCGCGGCCGGGACCACCACCTCATGCTGCGCGGCGTCGCCGACGCGGTCGACGTCCGGGACTCCGTGCGCCGGTGGGGGCTCGACGGGGTGGTCGTCATGGGGTTCACCGACGACGCCCTTGCCGGCCTCGACCTGCCAGGAGGGCTCGCGGCCGTGCTGGTCGACGCCGAGGGCGGCCCGGGCGACGGCGGCCGGCGGCACGCGCACGTCCGGTCCGACGACCGGGCCGGCGGACGCCTCGCCGGGACGCACCTGACCGGGCTCGGACACCGCCGGCTGCTGCTGTGCGGGCCGGTCGGCTCGGCGAGCTGGGTGGTGGCGGAGCGGCTCGCCGGGTTCCGCGGGGCCGCCGCAGACGCCGGGCTGCCCCCGGGGGCGGTGCGGACGGTGCACGCCCGGACGACCTACGACGAGGGGGTCGCGCTCGGCGGGCGGCTGGCCGAGGACGTGCGCGCCGGGTCCGTGACCGGGGTGTTCGCGACCGCCGACGTCCTGGCCGCCGGGGTGGTGCGCGGGCTCGCCGAGGCAGGGCTGCGGGTGCCCGAGGACGTGTCGGTGCTGGGCTACGACGACGCCGAGCTCGCCCGGCAGGTCACCCCGCGGCTGTCGACGGTCGCCCAGGACACGGCGGGCAAGGGCCGGCTGGCGGCGGAGCTGCTGCTCGGCCTCGTGACCGGCGACGACGCGGCCCCGCGCTCGGCGACGGTGCCGGTCGCGCTGGTGGCGCGGGAGTCGGCGGGGCCGGCGCCGGTCGGTTGAGCGGACGGTCCGGCCGGACCGTCCGCCCGAGGACGCGGCTCAGCGCCAGAGCACCGCGATCGCCACGTTCGCGAGCGTCAGGCCCAGGGTCGCGCCGACCAGGCCGCGGGTGACCTTCTCCGGCCTGCGGGTGCCGTACCAGACCAGCCCGGTCACGACGAGCGCGACCAGCAGCTTCACGCCGATCTTGGCGTTGTCCGGCGGCTCCAGCCCGGCGACCTCCGCGGACCGCAGGCCGACCATGACGATCCCCGTGACCAGCGCGGTCAGGGCGCCGTGCAGCGCGCCCCTCGGGAACGCCGGCTGCCGCAGCGTGACCAGGCACCCGCCCAGCACGATCGCCCAGCCGACCAGGTGCAGCACGACCAGCAGGCCGTACACGACGCTCATGGGACTTCCCTCGCTCGGTGCCCGGTGCGTGCAAGGATCCCCTGCGCGGCCTCGCCGGCCGCGCACCGCTGTGCCCGACGACCCCGAGCCCTGAGGATGTCATGACGAGCCCCGAGCACCCGAACCCCGGCGAGTCGTCCCCCGGCGCGTCGCAGCCGACGCCCGAGACGCACCCGGCGGCCGGCGCGTACTCTCCCCCGGCGGCGCAGCCGACCTCCGGGGCGTACCCCGCTCCCGGCGCCTACCCGACCCCCGGCGTCCCGCAGCCCGCCGCCGGCTACCCCGACCCCGCGGCCCTGCCCGGCCCGTACCCGGTCGCGCCGCAGCCGGCCCCGTCGCCGACGCTCGCGATCGTCGGCCTCGTCACCGCGCTGATCCCCTGCACCGCCCTGGTCGGCCTCGTGATCAGCATCGTGGTGCTGGTCCGCGGCCGACGCGGCGGCGTGCCCGGCCGCGGCCTGGCCGTCGCGGGCGTGATCGTGGGCGCCCTGTGGCTGGTCGCCGGGGTCGTGGCGCTGGCGCTCGGCGCGTTCGGCGTCGCCTCGCTCGTCGAGACCTGCGCCGACCTCGGGAACGGCGTGCACTACGTCGACGGCGTGCGCTACGAGTGCAGCATCGGGTGACGCGTCGCCGCCTCGCGCGGCCGCAGCGGCGCGAGGCGGCTCAGAGCAGCCGGCGCGCCGCCGCCCACCGGGTCAGCTCGTGCCGCGAGGACAGCTGCAGCTTCCGCAGCACCGCGGACACGTGCGTCTCGACCGTCTTGATCGAGATGAACAGCTCCCCCGCGACCTCGCGGTAGGAGTACCCCCGGGCGATCAGCCGCATGACCTCCCGCTCGCGCGCCGACAGCCGGTCGAGCTCGTCGTCGCCCGTCGCCACGTCACCCGCGGCCGCGCCGAACGCGTCGAGCACGAACCCCGCGAGCCGCGGCGAGAACACCGCGTCGTCGCCGGCCACCCGCAGCACCGCGTCGCACAGGTCGGGACCGGAGATCGCCTTGGTCACGTAGCCGCGCGCCCCGGCGCGGATCACCGCGACCACGTCCTCCGCCGCGTCCGACACCGACAGCGCGAGGAACCGGGTCCCGCCCAGCAGGTCGGTGCACGCGCGGATGACCTCGGCACCGCCGCCGCCGTCGCCGCCGGGCAGGTGCACGTCGAGCAGCACGACCGGGGGCTGCGTCGCCCGCACGACCTGGATCGCCTCGTCGACCGTGGCGGCCTCGCCGACGACGTGCACCCGGTCGTCGAGGGACGCCTTGACCCCCGCGCGGAACATCAGGTGGTCGTCGACCAGCACCACGTCGACCGGAGCGTCGTTCATCCCTGCACCGTCCTCTCGTCCTCCGCCGTCGCGCGCTCGCGCACCAGCGGCATCCGCAGCCGCACCTCGGTGCCGCCGCCGTCCTTGCACACCACCGACGCCGTCCCGCCCCGGCGGCGCACGCGCCCCAGGATGGACTCCCGCACGCCGAACCGGTCGTCCGGCACGGCGTCGGGGTCGAAGCCGTCCCCGCGGTCGCGGACGAACACCTCGACCTCGTCGGGCCCGGCCTCCAGGTAGAGCGACACCGGCGGGCGCCCGTGCCGGACCGCGTTCAGCAGCGCCTCGCGGGTCGCCTGGAGCAGCGCGTCGGTGCTGGCGTCCGGCTCGGTGTCGCCGACGACCACCGTCTCGATCGTGACGGCCTCGCCGTCCGGGCCGGCGCGGGTGTCCTCGATCTCCGCGACGATCGCCGCCAGCACCGCGGCCACCGAGGTGCCGGGCGCCGGTCGGTCGTCGTACAGCCACGCGCGCAGCTCGCGCTCCTGGGCGCGGGCCATCCGGGCGACCTCCGTCGGGTCGTCCGCGCGGGCGCGGATCAGCGCCAGGGTCTGCAGCACGGAGTCGTGCAGGTGGGCGGCGATGTCGGCGCGCTCGGACTCGCGGGCGCGGGCGGCGCGTTCGTCACCGAGCTCCCGCACCAGCCGGAGCCACCACGGCGCGAGCACCAGGGCGACGCCGCCGAGCACCGCCACCGCGGCGACCGTCGACTGGACGAGGGTGCCGGGCGTCGCCTCCTGGCCGACCAGCAGCAGCACGCCCACGCCCGCGATGACCAGGCCGCCGACCAGGCGCAGCACGCTCACCGGGCCGCGGCCGCCGCCCCGGCGCCCACGCTGCACCGCGTCGAGCTGGCTCCACGCGAGCGCCGCGCCCGCCACGAGCAGCAGCACCGGCACCACCCAGTTGCCGACCACGTCCGTGCCCGCCCGGGCCAGCAGCATGGCCACCGCGCCGGCGAGCAGCGCGACCCCGACCGCGATCTCGGTCCACGGCAGCCGGCGCAGCCGCTGCACGGCGTCGCGCTCCAGCGGGCGGTGCAGGCGGGACAGCTCGGCGGGGCGACCCTCGCCGGCGGCGGCCGCGGGGTCGCCCACCGGGATCGTCACCCACCAGAAGACGTACAGGGCCACGCCGATCCCGCCCACCGGGGTGAGCAGCGCGAACAGCACGCGCACCAGGCGCACGGACACGCCCAGGTGCAGCGCGAGGCCGGCCGCGACGCCGCCGACCACGCGGCCGCGCTCCGGGCGCCGCAGCGGCAGGCGGGACGGGGACTCCATGCCCTGATCGTCACACGTCCCGGACCCCCCGGGCGCCTCTCGGGGCCCAGGATCAGGGACCCCCGAGGCACATTCAGGGGCGGGTCAGGGGGGTACCCGATGCCGCCGGGGGTGCCCCGCGCGTCAGGATCGAGCCATGACGAACGACAGCGCCGACCGCGGGTCGGGCACCGTGCCGCCGAGCGGCGGCGGCGCGCCCGGCCCCGTGCCCCCACCCGTTCCCCCGACCGACGGCCACGCGATGGCCGGCTTCTTCGCCGCGATCCGCCGCGCCGGCATCTCCCGCTCCCAGGACCGCTGGGTCGGCGGCGTCGCCGGCGGGCTCGCCACCCGGTTCGGCATCGACCCGCTCCTCGCCCGCGGCCTCGTCGGCGTGACCCTGCTCATGGGCTTCGGCTTCGTGCTGTACGGGCTCGCCTGGGCGCTGCTCCCCGAGGAGACCGACGGCCGGATCCACCTCGAGGAGACCATCCGCGGGAACTTCGACGTCGCCCTGCTCGGCGCGATCGCCCTCGTGGTCGTCGGGTTCAGCGCGGGCGACTGGTGGTTCAGCTGGGGCCCGTTCCGGTCCGGCTGGTTCAGCGGCTTCGCGTGGTTCGCCGCCGTGGTCGCCGGGATCGTCGTCCTCGTCACCGCACTGCGGCGGGGGCGGGACGGCCAGCCGCCCTCCGCGTCGTGGCAGCCCCCGTACCCGGAAGGACAGCGTCCGATGACCAGCCCCAGCACCCCTCCGACCCCGCCGGCCGACGCCGCCCCGCGCCCGGCCGCGCCGTACGCGGCCGCCGCCCCGGCCGGCCCGAGCGCCTCCGCACCGGTCGGCGCGCCGTACGGCACCGGCCCCGCGGCGCCGCCCGCCGGCCCGCAGCCGTACGGCTCGGTCCCGGCCGGCTCCGGCGCGCGGCGGCACCAGGGCCCGCCCAACCCGCCCACGCCCCCGAGCCGCGGCTGGACCCCGCCGCCCCCGGCGCCGCCCACGCCCCCGCGCCCGCCGCGCCCCCCGCGCCGTGGCCCCGGCGCCGCCCTCACCGGCGTCGTCGTCGCGCTCATCCTCATCGGCCTGGCCGCGCTGCTCGCCGCCGAACGCGCCGGCGTCTACGACGGCCCGATCGCGGCCGTGGTCGTCGGCGGCGGTCTCGCGCTCGTCGGCCTCGCGATCATCGTCTCCGGGCTCCGCGGTCGCACCGCGGGCGGCCTGACCGCGCTGGCGATCGTCGGCATGGTCGTCGCCGGCCCCGCAGCGGTCACGAACGACGCCCGGTGGGGCGAGTGGGACCGCTGGGACAACGGCAGCGGCCCGGTGCAGAGCATCGACACCACCGTCACGTCCCGCGCGGTGGCCGAGCGCGGCTACTCGTTCGGCGTCGGCGACGCCACCGTCGACCTCACCGGCGTCCCGCTCACCGACGACACCCTGGTCGTGCCGATCAGCGGCGGCCTCGGCGACGTCACCGTCGTCGTCCCGGAGGGGGCCGCGGTCGTCGCGCAGGTCAGCTCCGGCGCCGGCAACGTCACCTGGAAGGTCGACGGCAAGAACGAGCGCAGCGACGGCGTCGGGCACGACCGCACCTTCACCAGCGAGGCCATGTCGGGCCGCGAGGACGCCGAGATCGAGCTCACGGTCGAGGTCGGCGTCGGCAGCATCACCATCGAGGAGGACTGATGACCAGCACCGGCCCCGAGGCCCCCCGCCCCGACGGCGCGGACGAGCCCGTCACCGAGCGCATCGCGCGCACCGACGCCGAGGCCCCCGCGGACGCCACCGAGCAGATCGACCGGGTCGACGCGGAGGCCGTCGCCGAGGACGCGGGCGACGCCACCCAGCGGATCGACGCCGTGGGCGGCACCGCGGTGATCCCGACGCACGACGCCGGCCCGCGGGCCGGCGCGGCGGACGACACGGCCGTCATCGAGACGCACGACGCCACCCGGCGGGCCGACTCGGACGGCGACACCGCCGTCATCGAGACGCACGACGCGACGGAGCGGCTCGACGCGGTGGGCGACACGGCCCGCCTGGAGACCGTCGCGGGCACCGCCCCGGGAGGCGACGCCCCGACGACGGGCACGCCCGTGGCCCCCGCGCCGCCCGTGCGGGAGTCGTCGTGGGCGGCCGCACCGTCGACGGGCCCGTCCCCGTACGGCTCCGCGCCCTCGGGCACCCCGGCGTACGGCGCACCCGGCGCCGGCGGCGCGGGGTACGGCGCACCCGCCGCGGGCGGCACGGGGTACGGCGCACCCGCGTACGGCACCCCGGCGACGACCACCCCCGTCCCGGCCCCCACGCCGGAGCCGGAGGACCGCGGCCCGCGGGCGGGCACCGTGGTGTGGGGCCTGATCGTCGCGGCCGTCGGCATCCTGGTGCTCGCCGTCGCGGCGGGCGTCAGCATCGACCTGCAGCTCGCGCTCATCGTGCTGCTGGCCGCCGCGG
This sequence comes from Cellulomonas sp. EB106-03-03-XG116, assembly GCF_058792015.1. Classification (NCBI taxonomy): domain Bacteria; kingdom Bacillati; phylum Actinomycetota; class Actinomycetes; order Micrococcales; family Cellulomonadaceae; genus Cellulomonas; species Cellulomonas sp. EB106-03-03-XG116. The sequence goes on along the minus strand of NZ_JBYTEP010000014.1, from coordinate 31,056 downwards.
GCGTGGCCCTCCTGGTCGGCTCGCTCCTGACCGCGGGCCGCCGCAAGCGCCGCGAGCAGCGCCCCGCCCGCTGACCCGCGGCGCTCAGCGGTCGACTGCACAACAAACGGGTCGAGTGCCTATCCGGCGGATAGGCACTCGACGCGTTTGTTGTGCAGTCGCGGAGGACCGGGCTCCGGGCAGGGCTGCGGGCGACGCCGCGGGCGCCCGGATTCGGGCTGTGGACGGTGGTCGCCTGGGACTCGGTGTCCGGCAGGGTGGACGCATGAGCAGCACGGGCGCCGCGCCACCGGCCCTGGCCGCATCGGCACCGGTGACCGCAGCCGATGCGCGGGCCAGCGGCCTGGCCGGCGACGACCTGCGCCGCGCCACCCGTGCCGGCTCCCTCGTGCGCGTCCGGCACGGCGCCTACGTCTCCGCCCCGACCTGGACCTCCGCCGACGAGGCCGAGCGACACCGGCTGCGCGTGCGCGCGGCAGCCCGCCGGATGCGGGCTCCGGTGTTCAGCCACGAGTCCGCCGCGGCGATGTGGCGACTGCCTCTGCTCGGCGGCTGGCCGGCGGACCTGCACGTGGTCCTCCCGCGCGCCGGCGGCGCCCCGTCGACGCCCGGCGTGCGGCGGCACCGCGTGGCCACGCTCCCGGACACGCGCGTCGTGGACGGCGTCACCGTCACCACGGTCGCCTGGACGGTCGTCGACCTCGCCCGGACGGGCTCGTTCGCCCGCGGGCTCGTCCTGGCCGACGACGCCCTGCGCCGGCAGGGGGTCGACCGGGGCGACCTCGACCGGCTGGTGCTGTCGGCGGCCAGAGGACGGGGCGTCCGTGCGGCGCGTCGGGTGGCGACCGAGGCGGATGCGGCGGCGGAGTCGCCCGGGGAGTCGCTGAGTCGCGCGCGGATCATCGAGCTCGGCCTCCCGCGCCCCGTGCTGCAGCACGAGGTGCGCGACCGTCGCGGGTTCGTCGGGCGGGTCGACTTCCTCTGGGAGGAGCAGGGCGTCGTCGGCGAGTTCGACGGGCGGCTGAAGTACCGCGCGGGAGCGGTCGGCGACCGTGCTGCCGTGGAGGACCGGGTGTGGGCGGAGAAGCGCCGCGAGGACCGGATCCGGACCACCGGCCTGCGCGTCGTGCGCTGGACCTGGGCCGACGCCCTCGACCCGGCACGCCTGGCGCGAGTCCTCGCGGCCGCCGGCATCCACCCTGGCGCCTGACACCCGGCCCCGCGAGCACCACCCGCGCCGTCGCGCGCGGTCGGTGACGCCGAGTGCACAAGGAACGCGACGAGTGCCTATCCGGCGGATAGGCACTCGAGCCGTTTCTTGTGCACTCGCGGCGTGCGCCGGGCGTGCGCCGGGCAGCCGGCCCGGCGCAAGGGAGAGGGGGGGGGGGGAGAAAGAGCTCCTCCACACCCGGCGTGGTGCCGGCGGGGCGGGTGGCGTCCGTGGTCGCGACGGTCTTGCGGCCGGCGAGGGCGTACAGCGCCCAGCCGATCAGGATGAACATGACGCCCAGGCCCATGACCAGGGCGGCGACGCCGAACGCCACGACCGAGGTGAACAGCGAGGCCCGCAGGAAGGACGCGTTCATCGCGACGTCGCGCAGCGGGTCGTCCTGCTCGAGCTCGGCGTAGGACTTGCCGCCGGTGGCCTCGAGGGCGTGCTGCTGGATGATGTCGGCCTGCGCGAACGCCGTCCACGGGCTGGTGACGGCCTGGCCGCCGAACGCGGCCGCGTCCTCCGAGACGGTGATGTTCTCGTCGGCGAGGTGGCTGGAGACGGAGCCCCAGGTGACACCGCCGGCGATGATGAGGACGATGCCGGCGATCGCCGTGATGATGCCGATGACGCGAGCAGCCTTCGAGCCGCCCGTCGCTGCCACGGTTGCCATGGTCGTGTTCCCTTCGATACCCCCGGTGCGGGACGACCGTCGGTCGACCCGGTGGAACCTGTGAGCCCCACGTGGAAGAGCCTGTCTCCCCCGTCGGCCGCGCCGTGGGACCAAGGTCACGGAACCGGCGACGATCCCGCCTTGTGAAGCCGGGCACACACACCGGATTTCCGCTGGTCGGGCCCTTGGTCCCCGCTATGACACTCAGTCAGCCTAGGACATAGGTCCTGGTCGAGCGCCCACCCGCTCCGAATGAACCGGACGCACGACGGCCCGGCACCCCCTGCGGGGTACCGGGCCGTGGCGCGTCAGCTCACTCCCACTCGATGGTGCCCGGCGGCTTGCTCGTGACGTCGAGCACCACGCGGTTGACCTCCGGCACCTCGTTGGTGATGCGGGTGGAGATCGTCGCCAGGACGTCGTACGGCAGGCGGGTCCAGTCGGCGGTCATGGCGTCCTCGGAGGACACCGGGCGCAGCACGACGGGGTGGCCGTAGGTGCGGCCGTCGCCCTGCACGCCCACCGAGCGCACGTCGGCGAGGAGCACGACCGGGCACTGCCAGATGTCGCGGTCCAGGCCGGCGCGGGTCAGCTCCTCGCGGGCGATGACGTCCGCGGCGCGGAGCACGTCGAGCCGCTCCTGGGTGACCTCGCCGATGATCCGGATGCCCAGGCCGGGGCCCGGGAACGGCTGGCGCCAGACGATGGCCTCCGGCACGCCGAGCTCGAGGCCGACGGCGCGGACCTCGTCCTTGAACAGCGCGCGCAGCGGCTCGACGAGCTCGAACTGCAGGTCGTCCGGCAGGCCGCCGACGTTGTGGTGGCTCTTGATGTTGGCCGCGCCCTCGCCGCCGCCGGACTCGACGACGTCCGGGTACAGCGTGCCCTGGACGAGGAACTTGACCTCGTCGCCGTGGGCGCCGGCCTCCTCGACGACCTCGCGCGCGGCGTCCTCGAACACGCGGATGAACTCGCGGCCGATGATCTTGCGCTTGGTCTCGGGGTCGGTGTGGCCGGCGAGCGCCTGCAGGAACCGCTCGCGCGCGTCGACGACCTTGAGGTTGACGCCGGTGGACGCGACGAAGTCCTGCTCGACCTGCTCGGCCTCGCCGGTGCGCAGCAGGCCGTGGTCGACGAACACGCAGGTGAGCTGGTCGCCGACGGCCTTCTGCACGAGCGCGGCCGCGACGGAGGAGTCGACGCCGCCGGACAGGCCGCAGATGACGCGGGCGCTGCCGACCTGGGCGCGGATCTTCTCGACCTGGTCGGCGATCACGTTGCCCGGGTTCCAGTCGGGCGTCAGGCCGGCGCCCTCGTAGAGGAAGTGCTCGAGGGTGCGCTGGCCGAGCGGCGAGTGCTTGACCTCGGGGTGCCACTGCACGCCGAACAGCCGGCGGGCGCGGTCCTCGAACGCGGCGACCGGGGAGCCGGCCGAGGTCGCGAGCACCTCGAAGCCCTCGGGCGCGGCGTGCACGGCGTCGCCGTGGCTCATCCAGACGGTCTGCTGCTCGGGGCTGTCGGCGAGCACGGTGCCGTTCGCGACGACCTCCACCGGGGTGCCGCCGTACTCGCGGTTCCCGGTCTGGGCGACCTCGCCGCCGAGGGCCTTGGCCATCGCCTGGAAGCCGTAGCAGATGCCGAGCACCGGGACGCCGGCGTCGAACAGGGCCGGGTCGACGAACGGGGCGCCGGCGGCGTACACCGACGACGGGCCGCCGGACAGGATGATCGCCGACGGGTCCTTGGCCAGCATGTCCTGCACCGAGGCCGTGTGCGGCACGATCTCGGAGTAGACGCTCGCCTCGCGGACGCGGCGCGCGATCAGCTGCGCGTACTGCGCGCCGAAGTCGACGACGAGGACGGGACGGGGCGAGTCGGTGGGCGGCGGCGCGGGCGTGTCGGGAGCGTCGGTCACGCCACCAGGGTAGTGCGCCCCGCCGACAGCCCGGGACGCGCGGGAGGCCCCGCGGGCGCCGACCTCAGGAGCCGGAGCGCTCGCCGATCCGGCGCTGCCGGCTGATCTCCTTGCGGAGGCTCTCGTGGAAGTCCTCGGCGACGGCGAGCTGCTCGCGCAGCGCCCGGGACCGCTCCTCCGCGGCCAGCCGGTACATCCGCAGGCGCTCCAGGAGGGCCTCGTGCTCGTCGGCGCCGATGCCCGGCTCGTTGATCCGGTCGAGCACCCCGAGCAGGTCGCCCATCTCGTCGAGGGAGAAGTCGAGCGGCTTCATGCGCTTGATCAGCTCCAGCCGTGCGACGTCGGGCTCGGTGTAGAGGCGGAAGCCGCCGTGCGTGCGGGCCGAGGGCCGGACCAGGCCGACCTCCCCGTAGTACCGGATGGTCCGCAGCGACAGCCCGGTGCGCTCGGCGACCTCGCCGATCTGCATGTGGTGCAGGCTCACGGCCACCTCCTTCCGCTCCGGGCGGCGCCAGCATAGCCACGCGAGGTCGGCGCGACCTGGACCGACGCCGCCTCCGCCGGAGCACCGGCCCGTGACCGGTGCGTCGCCGCGCGCCCCGCACCCTCCTGTCACGTGAGCGTCGGGTCCCGGTGTGAAGATCCGGTGCCGGTCGGCCCCGCACGGCGCCTGGCCCTTCTCAAACCTCGCAGAGTGAACATACCTTCCGTCACGTGAGGGATGACGGCCCGGCCACCGCGCCGACACCGGCGAGCGGCCCCGGCCTGCCCGGCACCGGCCTCGCGTCGCCGGTCCCCGCGTCCCCCGCGCCCGGCGCCCCCGCCCGCCCGGCGCGGTTGCCCGGCCTCGACGCGCTCCGCGGCCTGGCGGTCGGCCTGGTGCTGCTGAACCACGCCGCGCCCGACGTGTTCGGCGCCGCCGGCGTCCTCGGCGTGACGGTGTTCTTCGCGCTGTCGGGCTGGCTCATCACCGGCGTGCTGATGCGCGACCTCGACCGCGGCGGGCGGATCCGGTTCGGCCGGTTCTACGGCCACCGCCTGCTCCGGCTCTACCCGCCGCTCCTGCTGATGCTCGCGGGCTACGTCGTCGTCGAGGGGGCGTTCGACCTGCTCGGGCAGGCGCACCTGGTGCCGGAGACCCTGGTCGCCGCGCTGACGTACACGATCAACGTCCCGGGCCTGCCCCACGGCAGCGAGTCGGTCTACCACTTCTGGACCCTCGCCGCGGAGGAGCAGTTCTACCTGGTGTGGCCCGTGGTGCTGGCGTGGGCGTGGCGCCGTGGCTGGCTGCGCGCCACCACCGGGGTCGCCGTCGCCGCGGCGCTGGCCGCCTGCATGGTGACGCTCCTGCTGGTCGTGCCCGACGTGGCCCGGGTGTACGCCCTGCCGACGTCGTGGGGCGCGGCGCTGCTCATCGGCTGCGCGGGTTACCTGGGGCGCACGGCGCTGGCGGCCCGGCTGCCGCAGACCGTCCGCGCCCGGCGGGCGGTGCAGGCCGGGGTCGTGGCGGCGCTGCTCGGCGGCACGCTGCTCACCGGGCTGGCCGGGCACACCGCCTGGTACCTGCTGGGCGTGCCGGCGGTCGCGGTCGCCACCGTGGTGCTGATCAGCTACGTCGGCGGCTGGCGCGCGCTGCCGTCGCGCTGGCTCCGGCCGGCCGTCGCGCTCGGCACGGTGTCGTACGCGGCGTACCTTTGGAACGGCGCGATCGTGCGCTGGCTCGGGCACCCCGACGACCTCGGCGGGATGGCGCTCGGCGTCGCGCTGACCCTGCTGGCGGCGACCGCGAGCTGGTGGCTGGTCGAGCGCCCCGTGGCCCGGTGGCGCGCGCGCCGGTCGGCGGCCGCCGCGGCGTGACCCGGCGCCTCAGCCCAGGCGGGCCTGCGCGTCGGCGTGCACGCGGCGCTCGAGGATGAACGACATGACCGGCACGACGCCCGCGAGCGCCATCGTCACGAGCCGGCCCAGGGACCAGCGCATCGCCGACCACAGCTGGACGACCGTGAACAGGTACACCACGTAGATCCAGCCGTGCACGATGGCGATCCAGGTGCCCAGGACCGGCAGCGGCGACCCGGTCGCCGGGTCGACCCCGTTGGCGTGGAACACGTACTTGAGCACCATCTCGAGGCACAGCACCAGCAGCATCGTGCCGGTGACGAACGCCATCACGCGGTACCGCGTCAGCCGGCCGGCCGCGGCGGGGTGCACCGGGGCCGGGCGCGCCGCCGGGGCGGCGGGGGCGGGCGTGGGCTGGCCGGCGGGCTCGGTCATCGCAGCAGGTCTCCTCAGGCGGGGGCGGGACGCTCCGACGATTCTCCCTCACCCGGCGGGCGCCGTGGCGACGGCGGCACCCCGCGGCGGCGTCCACCGGTCAAAACGCTTGCCGCTGTGTCGGGGGTCACCCGTAGCGTTGACCGACGTGCGACCCCTCCCCCAGCCCGACCCCGGCCGACCGCCGCTGACCGGCCCCTGGCGCCTCATGCTCTGGCAGGGACGCCGGCAGCTCGGCGTGCTCGCGGGCGCGACCGCGGTCGCCGTCGTCGGCAACGTGGCCGCCGCCCTGCTCCCGTGGCAGCTCGGCCGCGTGGTCGACGACGGGCTCGACGACGGCCTGGGCGCCGCGCTGTGGCTCGGCTGCCTCGGCGTGTTCGCGCTCGGCATGGTGCAGGTCGGCACGAACGTGTGGGGCCACCGGCTCGACGTCGAGAACTGGCTGCGCGCGGCGTTCGCGTCCTCGCAGCAGGTCGGCCACCACGTGACCCGGACGGGCGACGCCGTGACCGACGAGCTGCCGACCGGCGAGGTCGTCGCGACGGTCGCCTCCGACGCGCTCCGGATGGGCGAGGTGTACGCGATCCTGCCCCGCCTCGTCGGCGGCATCGCGGCCTACCTGGTGCTCGGCGCGGTGCTGCTCAGCACGTCGGTGCCCCTCGGCCTCCTGGTGCTGCTGGGCCTGCCGGTCGTCGTCGCGGTGCTGTCGCTGCTCGTCCGCCCGCTGCAGAAGCGGCAGGCGGAGCAGCGCGAGGCGACCGGGCGGCTCACCACGCTCGGCGCGGACACCGTCTCCGGCCTGCGCATCCTGCGCGGCATCGGCGGCGAGGACGTGTTCGCCGGCCGGTACCGGACCCAGTCGCAGCAGGTGCGCGCGGCGGGCGTGCGGGTCTCGCAGACCCAGTCCCTGCTCGACGCGCTGCAGACCCTGCTGCCGGGCCTGTTCCTCGCGGTGGTGGTGTGGGCCGGCGCGCGGCTCGCGATCAGCGGCGACATCACGCCGGGCCAGCTCGTCGCCTTCTACGGCTTCGCCGCGTTCCTGACCCAGCCGCTGTGGACCGCGAGCGAGGCGATCCGCGTGGTCACCCGCGCGGTGGTCGGCGCGCGCAAGATCATCCGCGTGCTGTCCGTGCGCGTGGCGGGCTCGGACGACCCGGCCACCCCGGCGCCGTCGCCCGCGGCCGGCGAGCCGCTGGTGGACGAGGGCAGCGGGCTGGTCGTGCGGCCGGGCCGGATCACCGCGCTGGTGAGCGCCGACCCGGACGAGACGGCGCGGATCGGCCTCCGGCTGGGCCGGCTCGGGCCGGCGCGGCACGGGGGCGCCGACGACGAGGACCTCGACGACTCGGGCCAGGACGGGACGCTGGTCGACGCGCGCGAGGCCGCGCCCGACCCCGGCCTGTCCCGCGTCCGCTGGGGTCGCACGCTGCTGTCCGAGCTCGGCCTCGCCGAGGTCCGGGACCGCGTCGTGGTCGCCGAGTCGACCCCGCACCTGTTCACCGGCCTGCTGGCGGACGAGCTCGACGTGCGCGGCGGCGCCGACCGCGCGGCCCTGCTCGAGGCCATGCGGGTCGCCGACGCGGGCGACGTGCTCGACTCGGTGCCCGGCGGGCTCGACGGCGAGGTCGAGGAGAAGGGCCGCTCGCTCTCGGGCGGCCAGCGGCAGCGCGTCGCCCTCGCCCGCGCGCTGCTCACCGCCGCGGAGGTGCTGGTGCTCGTCGAGCCGACCAGCGCGGTCGACGCCCACACCGAGGCGCGGATCGCCCGCCGGCTCGCCGACGCCCGCCGCGGCGCGACGACGGTCGTCGTGACGGCCAGCCCGCTGGTGCTCGACGTCGTCGACGAGGTGGCGCTGGTCGACGGCGGCCGCGTGGTCGCGACCGGCACGCACCGCGACCTGGTCACGGCGCGCGACGCGACCGGCGCGGCCTACCGCGCGGTGGTGTCCCGCGCCGAGGACGAGCCCGCCGCCTCCGCGCCGTCCGACGCCACGCCCCACCCCGCGCCGTCCGACGCCACGCCGCCCGACGCCACGCCCACGACCGAGGAGGACCGCCGTGAAGCTGCCCGTCGCTGACGCCCCCGCGCTGCGCCGGCACACCGCCGCGCTGCTCCGCCGCCACCGCCGCGGCCTGGGCGTCGTCGTCCTGCTGCACGTGCTCGCCGCCACCGCCGGCCTGGCCGGGCCGTGGCTGCTCGGCCGGCTGGTCGACGCCGTGGTCTCCGGCACCACCACGTCGGTCGTCGACCGGACGGTCCTGGTGCTGGTCGTCGCGGTGCTCGCCCAGACCGTGCTCATCCGGTACGCCCAGCGCGCCGCGATGGTGCTCGGCGAGTCCGTGTTCGCCGAGCTCCGCGAGGAGTTCGTCGCCACGGTGACCCGGCTGCCGCTGTCGACCGTCGAGCGGGCGGGCACCGGCGACCTCGTCGCGCGCACCACGACCGACATCGACCGCGTGCAGTACACGGTCCGGTTCGGCGTGCCGCGCCTGCTGGTCACGGCCGCGACGACCGTGCTGACCCTGGTCGCCGCGTTCGCCACGAACGCGCTGGTCGCGATCGGCCTGCTCGCGGGCGTCCCGCTGCTGCTGGGCGTCACCCGGTGGTACCTGCGCCGCGCGGCGCCGGCCTACCTGCGCGAGTCCGCCGCATACGCCACGCTCAACGGCACCATCACCGAGTCGGTCGAGGGCGCCCGCACCGTCGACGCCCTGGGCCTCGGCGCGCGCCGCCGCGCCCGGGTGGACGCCGACCTGCGCGAGGCGTTCGCCGCGGAGAGCGCCACGCTCAACCTGCGCTCGGTGCTGTTCCCCGGCGTCGACACCTCGTTCGTGCTGCCCGTGGTCGCGGTGCTCGCCTGGGGCGCGTACCTCATCTCGACGGGGCACGCGACGATCGGCGCCGTCACGACCATCGCGCTGTACGCGACGCAGATCATCCACCCGATCGGCGAGCTGATCTTCTGGCTCGACGAGATCCAGGTCGGCGCCACGTCGCTGGCCCGGATCCTGGGCGTCGCCGACGTCTCCCCCGACCGCACCGCGCGCGACGCGCGGCCGGCCGGCTCGGACGTCACGGCCCGCGGGGTGCGGTACGCGTACCGCGAGGGGCACGACGTGCTGCACGGCATCGACCTCGGCCTGCGCCCGGGCGAGCGCCTCGCGGTCGTCGGGCCGTCCGGCGCCGGCAAGTCGACGCTCGGCCGGATGCTCGCCGGGATCCACCCGCCCACGGGCGGCTCGGTGACCGTCGGCGACGTCCCGCTGGTCGACCTGCCGCTGGACGAGCTGCGCGGCCACGTCGCCCTGGTCACCCAGGAGCACCACGTGTTCGTCGGCCCGCTCGCGGACAACCTGCGGCTCGCGGACCCCGCGGCCGACGACGCGGCGCTCGAGCGGGCGCTGCGCGCGGTCGACGCGTGGGACTGGGTGCGCGCGCTGCCCGAGGGCCTCGCGACGCCGGTCGGCTCGGGCGGCACCGCGCTGACCCCGGCGCAGGCGCAGCAGATCGCGCTCGCGCGGCTCGTGCTGCTCGACCCGCACACCCTCGTGCTGGACGAGGCGACCTCGCTCCTCGACCCGCGCGCGGCGCGGCACCTGGAGCGGTCGCTGTCCGCCGTGCTCGAGGGCCGCACGGTCGTCGCGATCGCGCACCGGCTGCACACCGCGCACGACGCGGACCGGGTGGCCGTGGTCGACGCCGGCCGGATCAGCGAGATCGGGCCGCACGACGAGCTGGTCGCCGCCGGCGGCGACTACGCCTCGCTCTGGCGCTCCTGGCAGCGGGAGTAGCGCGGGCGGGTCGCGCGCGGCGGGAGCACGGCGGTCGGGTTCAGGTGCTCGGCGTCCGGTTCTCGGCCGCCGGCTCCGGCCCGTCCGCCGGCTCCTCCTCCGGATCGAACGCCCCCGACAGCCGCAGCACCTCGTCCTTGAGCAGCCGCACCCACAGGAACACCGCGAACCCGCCGAACACGAACCACTGCGCGGCGTACCCGAGGTTCTGGATGTTCAGCCCGGTCCCCGACCGGGTGGGGGGCGGCAGCAGCTCGATCGTCACGTCCTGTGCGGGCTGCGAGCTGGTGAGTACGGCGTAGCCGGTCCAGATCGGCCCGCCCCACACCCCGAGCAGCTCGGCGGACGAGATCGAGTCGATCGTCCCCGCGGCCTGCGCGCCGTGCTCGGCGCCGGAGTCCTCGGACGCCTGCAGGTACCCCGTGACCATGACGGTCCCGGTCGGCACGTCCAGCCCCGGCGCGGCGGGGTCGTCGGTGGCGACCCAGCCGCGCACGACGGGCAGGACCGCCCCGTCGACGGCCGGGTCGTCGGACGCCACCCGCAGCGGCGTCAGCACCAGCGAGCCCGTGCGGTCGCCCAGCGCGCGGCCCGGCACCAGCAGCTGCCCGTCGGCCTCGTACTCCCCGGTCACCTCGACCCGGCGGCCGACCAGGGCGCCCTCGAACGTGGTCTGGGGCAGCAGCACGTCGGCGATCGGCACGGGCTCCTGGGCCTCGACCTCGGCGAGCTTCGCGGCCTGCGCGGCGGCGCCCCGCACCTCGGCGCGCTCGAGCTGCCACGTGCCCAGCCGACCGCAGACGGCGGCGACGGCGAGGAGCAGGACAAGCAGCCCGACCATCCGGGGCGTGCGGGCGACCCGCCACAGCGTCGGCGGCGGCTCCGCGGGCGGGGTCGGGGGCACCCCGTCACGGTACCCGGCGCGACTGGGCGAGCGGCCCCCGCGGCCGTCCCGGGGGCGCGTCGCCGCAGGTGACCCGCCCCACAGCCGCCCGCCGACCCGGGCCTCGTGCGCCCGGGATGGCGATGGGGTTGGATGGTTGACGGCCGCCTGCGCGGCCACGGGGCGACCTAGGTCGGACGTCCCGGCTCGCGGCGCGAGGCGCCGCAAGGCTGGTGTGGCCCGGCGGGGGTGCTCGACCGGGCCCACGGCACATCCGTGGTTCTGCGAAACGGGGAGAGAGCATGACTACGACGACGTCGAGGCCCGAGACCTGGCGGGCCGGTTCCGGCCAGCCGGTGTCGGACGAGACGCTCCGACGGATCGACGCCTGGTGGCGGACGGCCAACTACCTGTCGGTCGGGCAGATCTACCTGCTGGCCAACCCGCTGCTGCGCGAGCCGCTGACCAAGGACCACGTGAAGCCGCGGCTCCTCGGTCACTGGGGCACGACGCCGGGTCTGAACTTCCTGTACGCGCACCTGAACCGCGTGATCGCGGAGCGCCAGCAGTCGACGCTCTACCTGACCGGCCCCGGCCACGGCGGCCCGGGCCTGGTCGCGAGCGCCTACCTCGACGGCACGTACTCCGAGGTCTACTCGGACATCACGCCGGACGAGGAGGGCGTGCGCCGCCTGTTCCGGCAGTTCTCGTTCCCGGGCGGCATCCCGTCCCACGTGGCGCCGGAGACCCCCGGGTCGATCCACGAGGGCGGCGAGCTCGGCTACGCGCTGTCCCACGCGTACGGCGCGGCGTTCGACAACCCGGACCTGCTGGTCGCGGCGGTGGTCGGCGACGGCGAGGCCGAGACCGGCCCGCTGGCGACGTCCTGGCACTCGAACAAGTTCATCGACCCGGCCAAGGACGGCGTCGTGCTGCCGATCCTGCACCTCAACGGGTACAAGATCGCCAACCCGACCGTCCTGGCGCGCATCCCGGAGGAGGAGCTGCTCGACCTGATGCGCGGGTACGGCCACAAGCCGCACCTGTTCGTCGGCGGCTTCGACGGCGAGGACCACGCGGCCGTGCACGCCCGGTTCGCCGAGCTGCTCGACGTCGTGCTGGACGAGATCGCCGAGATCAAGGCGCGCGCGGCGGCGGGCGACGAGTCCCGCCCGGCCTGGCCGATGATCGTCTTCAAGACCCCCAAGGGCTGGACCTGCCCGCCGGTCATCGACGACAAGCAGGTCGAGAACTCCTGGCGCTCGCACCAGGTCCCGCTGGCCAGCGCCCGCGACACCGACGAGCACCTGCAGGTCCTCGAGGGGTGGCTGAAGTCGTACCGCCCGGAGGAGCTGTTCGAGGCGGACGGCTCGGTCAGGGCCGACATCACGGCCCTGTCCCCCGGCGGCACGCTGCGCATGAGCGACAACCCGCACGCCAACGGCGGGCTGCTGCTCAAGGACCTGCGGCTGCCCGACTTCCGCGACTTCGCGGTCGACGTGCCGGTGCCCGGCGGCTCGATCTCCGAGGCCACCCGCGAGCTCGGCAAGTACCTCACCGAGGTCATCCGCCGGAACCCGGACAACTTCCGGATCTTCGGCCCGGACGAGACGGCGTCCAACCGCCTGCAGGCCGTGTTCGACGTGACGAACAAGCAGTGGAACGCCGAGTACCTGCCGACGGACGTCGACGACCACCTGGCCCGGATGGGCCGCGTCGTCGAGATGCTGTCCGAGCACCAGTGCCAGGGCTGGCTCGAGGGCTACCTGCTGACGGGCCGGCACGGCCTGATCACCAGCTACGAGGCCTTCATCCACATCGTCGACTCGATGTTCAACCAGCACGCCAAGTGGCTCAAGGTCACGAACCACATCCCGTGGCGCCGGCCGATCGCCAGCCTGAACTACCTGCTGTCCAGCCACGTGTGGCGCCAGGACCACAACGGGTTCAGCCACCAGGACCCGGGCTTCATCGACCACGTGGTCAACAAGAAGGCCGAGATCGTCCGGGTGTACCTGCCGCCGGACGCGAACACCCTGCTGTCGACGTACGACCACTGCCTGCGCAGCCGGCAGTACGTCAACGTCGTGGTGTCCGGGAAGCAGCCCGCGCCGAACTTCCTGTCGATGGACGAGGCCGTCGCGCACTGCACCCGCGGCCTGGGCATCTGGGAGTGGGCGGGCACCGAGGTCGAGGGCGAGGACCCGGACGTGGTCCTCGGCTGCGCCGGCGACGTGCCGACCCTGGAGGTGCTGGCGGCGGCGCACATCCTGCGCGAGGAGCTGCCCGACCTCAAGGTCCGCGTGGTCAACGTCGTGGACCTCATGCGGCTGCAGGACGAGCGGGAGCACCCGCACGGCCTGTCGGACCGCGACTTCAACACGCTGTTCACCACGGACAAGCCGATCGTGTTCGCGTACCACGGCTACCCGTGGCTGATCCACCGCCTGACGTACCGCCGCAAGGGGCACAAGAACCTGCACGTGCGGGGGTACAAGGAGGAGGGCACCACCACCACGCCGTTCGACATGGTCATGCTCAACGACCTCGACCGGTACCACCTGGTGATCGACGTCATCGACCAGGTGCCGTCGCTGGGCTCGAAGTACGCCGGCCTGCGGCAGCGCATGGTCGACGCGCGGCTCCGGGCGCACGACTACACCCGGGCGCACGGGGAGGACCTCCCCGAGGTGCGCGACTGGGTGTGGCCGGACGCCGGCGAGACCGGCACCGAGGAGGGCGGCCCGCAGCAGTCCACCGCCACCCTGTCGACGGGCGGCGACAACGAGTAACCCCCACGTGGCCGATGGCCCGCACCACCCGGTGCGGGCCATCGGCCTTCTGGGACCTAGGTCACACGGGGCGGCCGCCAGGCGGCCGGGAGGGACCGCGGGTGGCCCGCGTCACCCGGGCTCCGGCGCGATCCGGCGCCGGACGTCCGGCAGAATTCATCCCACCACCTGACGGCCGGCGACCCCGGCCCACGCCGACGAGGAAGAAGCCCACCCGTGGCCCGCAGCATCTACGTCACGTCCCCCGAGGGGGACACCGGCAAGTCGACCGTCGCCCTCGGCCTGGTCGACCTGCTGACCCGCACCGTGCAGAAGGTCGGCGTGTTCCGGCCCATCGCGCGCTCCACCGAGACCCGCGACTACGTGCTGGAGCTGCTGCTCGCCCACGACGGCGTCGACCTGTCCTACGAGGACTGCATCGGCACCAGCTACGAGGCCGTGCACCACGACCCCGAGGCGGCGCTCGCCACCATCGTGCAGCGGTACCACGCGGTCGCCCGCGACTGCGACGTGGTGGTCGTCGTCGGCACGGACTACACCGACATCGCCGGCCCGGCCGAGCTCGGCTTCAACGCCCGGATCGCCGCGAACCTCGGCGCGCCGGTGCTGCTGTGCGTCAAGGGCCAGGGCCGCTCCCCCGAGGAGGTCCGGCAGGTGGCCGAGGTCGCCGCCGCGGAGCTCGAGGCCGGGCACGCCCAGGTCGTCGCGATCGTCGCCAACCGGTGCGACCCCGACAACCTCGACGCGATCCGCGCCGAGCTGTCCACCCGCGCCACCGCCTGGGCCCTGCCCGAGGAGCCGTTCCTCGTCGCCCCCACCGTCCGCCAGCTCATGGAGTCCGTCGACGGCAGCCTGGTCGGCGGCGACGCCCAGCTGCTGCCCCGCGAGGCCACCGACGTCCTGGTCGGCGCCATGTCGATCGAGCACCTGCTGGAGCGGCTGTCCGACGGCGTCGTCGTGATCGTCCCGGGCGACCGGTCCGACATCCTGCTCGGCCTGCTCATGGCGCACGCCGCCGACGGTTTCCCGTCGCTGTCCGGCATCATCCTCAACGGCGGCTTCGAGCCCCCGGCCACGGTGTCCCGCCTGGTCGACGGCCTGCGCAGCCGGCTGCCGATCATCCGCACCGAGCTCGGCACCTTCGCCTCCGCGAGCGCCGCCGCCGGCACCCGCGGCCGGCTGTCCGCCGACTCGCAGCGGAAGGTCGACACCGCCCTCGCGCTGTTCGAGAAGCACACCGACGCCGAGGAGGCCCTGGCCGCCCTCGAGGTGCCGGCCCCCGAGGTCGTCACGCCGCTCATGTTCGAGTACGAGCTGCTCGACCGGGCCCGGTCCGACCGCAAGCACGTCGTGCTCCCCGAGGGCAGCGACGACCGCATCCTGCGCGCCGCGTCCACGCTGCTGCAGCGCGAGGTCGCGGACCTGACGATCCTCGGCGACGAGGCGTCCATCCGGACCCGCGCCACCGAGCTCGGCCTGGACCTGTCCGCCGCGAAAGTCATCGACCCGAAGGCCGGCCAGCTGCTCGAGCGGTTCGCCGCGGAGTACACCGAGCTGCGCAAGCACAAGGGCATGACCGTCGAGCGGGCGCGGGAGATCGTCTCCTCGGTCTCCTACTTCGGCACGATGATGGTCCAGCTCGGCCTGGCCGACGGCATGGTCTCCGGCGCCGCGCACACCACGGCGCACACCATCAAGCCGTCCTTCGAGATCATCAAGACCACCCCCGGCACCTCCGTGGTGTCCTCGGTGTTCCTCATGTGCCTCGAGGACCGCGTCCTGGTCTACGGCGACTGCGCCGTGAACCCCGACCCGACGGCCGAGCAGCTCGCGGACATCGCGATCTCCTCCGCCGAGACCGCCGCGCAGTTCGGCATCGAGCCGCGCATCGCGATGCTGTCCTACTCGACCGGGTCGTCCGGCTCGGGCGCCGACGTGGACAAGGTCCGCACCGCCACCGAGCTCGTCCGCGAGCGGCGCCCCGACCTGAGCGTCGAGGGCCCGATCCAGTACGACGCCGCCGTCGACGCCTCGGTCGCCCAGACCAAGATGCCCGACTCCGCCGTCGCGGGCCGCGCCACCGTCTTCGTGTTCCCGGACCTCAACACCGGCAACAACACCTACAAGGCCGTGCAGCGCTCCGCCGGCGCCGTGGCGGTCGGCCCGGTGCTCCAGGGCCTGCGCAAGCCCGTCAACGACCTGTCCCGGGGCGCCCTGGTGCAGGACATCGTCAACACCGTCGCCATCACGGCGATCCAGGCCCAGGCCATGGGCGCGACCCCGGAAGGCTCGAAGTGAACCACGTCCTCGTCATCAACTCCGGCTCCTCGTCGATCAAGTACCAGCTCGTCGACGCCACCTCCGGCGACGCGCTCGCCTCCGGCATCGTCGAGCGCATCGGCCTCGAGGTCGGCAAGGTCAAGCACGAGGGCCCGAACGGCGCCACCGTGCTCGAGCAGCCCGTGCCGGACCACGAGACCGGCATGCGCCTCGTCCTCGGCCTGTTCGAGGAGCAGGGCCCGCAGCTCCGCGAGGAGGACCTCACCGCCGTCGGCCACCGCGTCGTCCAGGGCGGCGACGTCTTCGACGGCCCGGCCGTGATCGACGACGCGGTCCTCGCGCAGATCGACGAGCTGTCCCCGCTGGCCCCGCTGCACAACCCGGCGAACGTCGCGGGCATCCAGGCCGCGCGGCACGCGTTCCCGAACATCCCGCACGTCGCGGTCTTCGACACCGCGTTCCACCGCACGATGCCGCCGGCCGCGTACACCTACGCGATCGACGAGCAGGTCGCGAAGCAGTACAAGATCCGCCGGTACGGCGCGCACGGCACGTCGCACCTGTACGTCTCCCGCGCGACCGCCGAGTTCCTCGGCAAGCCGCTCGAGGAGCTCAACACGATCGTGCTGCACCTCGGCAACGGCGCCTCGGCGTCGGCCGTGCGCGGCGGCGCCTGCATCGACACCTCGATGGGCCTGACCCCGCTCGAGGGCCTGGTCATGGGCACCCGGTCCGGCGACATCGACCCGGCCGTGCTGTTCCACCTCGCCCGGGTCGGCGGCTACACCATCGACCAGCTGGACGAGCTGCTCAACCGGAAGTCCGGCATGCTCGGCCTGTCCGGCTACACCGACATGCGCGACGTCCACGACGCCGTGGCCGCGGGCGACGAGCGGGTCAAGACCGCCCTCGACGTCTACTACCACCGCATCAAGGGCTACGTCGGCAAGTACTACGCCGAGCTCGGCCGCGTCGACGTCATCACCTTCACCGCCGGCATCGGCGAGAACGACGACATCGTCCGCCTCAACGCCCTCGCGGGGCTGGAGCGCCTCGGCATCCAGGTCGACCCGGAGCGCAACGCCGGCCGGGTCAAGGAGCCCAAGGTCATCTCCCCCGACGGCGCCGAGGTCACCGTGCTGGTGATCCCGACGAACGAGGAGCTGGAGATCGCGCGGCAGTCGGTCGCGGCGATCGCCTGACGCCGCGCGGCCCGCGCCGCACCGCACGACAGGGCCCGTCCCGGCACGTCCGGGGCGGGCCCTCGGCGCCTCCCAAGTCGCCGCGCCGCGCCGTCCCTGACGCGTCACCCGTTCGGTCCCTGTCCCGTCACGTACCGGCCACCGGGACGTCACCTGTCCGCCCCGGACTTCACCCGATCGACCGCTCCAGCCCTCCGGGGGGTCCGCCGATACGACGAACATGACGCATGCCCGAGCCACCGCCGAGGACCGCGAGTCCTACTGGCGCTCGGAGCTGGCGCGCGTCGACCGGCTGTGCGACGCGGCCCCCGCGCTGTGCGTCGCGGCCCTGCCCGCGCTGCTCGACGAGGCCCGCGCGGAGGGCGCCGTAGCCGTCGAGATCGAGCTCGAGTACAACGGCGGCTGGGCGCACCACCTGCTCGGCGAGGACCCGATGGCGCTGCGAGCCATCGAGCACGCCCTGGAGCTGGCGACGACCCACGGGATGCGCGCCTGGGAGGGCCGGCTGCTGCAGGGCCTCGCGGCGGTCTACAACGGCTTCGGCGACAACCTGTCCGCCCTCGAGCTGCTGGACCGGTCGCTCACCATCCGGCGCGAGCTCCACGACACCGAGGGCCTCGCGGCGGCGCTGAACAACCTCGCGGACACCTACATCTCGATGGGGCGGTTCCCGGAGAAGGCCCGCGAGCTGCTGGACGAGGCGGCGCGGCTGTGGCCCGAGCTGGACCGCCCGGACGGCACCTGCGCCACCCTCTCGGGGCTGGCGAAGCTCGACACCGACGAGAGCGAGGCCCTGCGCGCCACCGACCCCGTGCGCGCGCGGGCGCTGGCCGAGCGGGCGGTGCAGCTGTCGCTGCGCGGGCTCGAGGCCGCGCACGGGGTCCCGGACGCCGACGGCGGCGACTCCGGCAACCCGCGCATGGCGGCCGAGGCCCAGGTGCGGCTGGCGCGCGCCCACATGGCCGGGGGCGACCTGGACGCCGCCGAGGAGGCCCTCACCGCCGCCGAGGCCGCGCTCCCCCGCGTCGCCGCCCGGTACCTCACCATCCGGTACCACGCGGCGCTCGGGCGGCTGCGCCGGCTGCGCGGCGACCACGCGGGCGCCGTCGCCACCCTGCACGAGGGGCTGCTGCTGACCGAGCAGTCGCTGCGGCCGATGGAGCGCGCGGACGTCCTGCTCGAGCTCGTCCAGGTGCACGAGGACGCCGGCGACCTGCGCGCCGCGCTCGACACCCACCGCCGTTACCACGAGGCCGTCATGGCCCAGCGCGACCAGGCCGCCGAGCGCCGCGGCATCGTGGTGAACGCCCAGCTGGACGTCGAGCGCGTCCGCCAGGCCCGCGACCAGGCCCGCAAGCGCGCCGCCGAGCTCACCGCCCTGAACGAGACGCTGCAGCACGACGCCGCGCACGACCCGCTCACCGGCCTGCTGAACCGCCGCGGGCTCGACGCGGTGCTCGCCGCGCGGCTCGGGCGCGAGGAGGAGCTGGCCTACGTCGTCGCGGACATCGACCTGTTCAAGGCCGTCAACGACCAGCACTCGCACCCCGTCGGGGACGAGGTGCTCCGGCGCGTCGCGCAGATCATGACCAGCGCGGTGCGGGTCGGCGACGCCACGGCGCGCATCGGCGGCGAGGAGTTCACGCTCGTGCTCCTCGACTCCCCGCACGAGCAGGCGCTGGCCGTCTGCGAGCGGATCCGCGCCACGATCGCCGGCTACCCGTGGCACGAGCTGTCGCCGGGCCTGCGGGTCACGGTGAGCTTCGGCGGCGCGATGGCCGCGGACGGCGAGACCGGCGACGCGCTCGTCTCGCGCGCCGACGCGGCGCTCTACCGCGCGAAGCGCGAGGGGCGGAACCGGGTCGTGTTCGACGGCACGCCGGCCACCCCCGCGGCGCTCCCGGTGCCGGTCCCGCGCACCGCGGGCGACTCGCGCGCCGGCGGGCCGCGCACCCCGTCGGCCGGCACGGCCGCCGCCTGCCAGCCGAGCTGACACGCCCGCCCTCGCCCCCGCGCCGGGTCTCGCCGAGTCTCCGTCCCGCGCCTGTCGTGGTCGCCGCGCGCGCAGTGCGGAAGTGGAGACTCGGCGCCGGGCGCCGGGCGCGGAGCGCAGGGCGCGCGGGGCGCGCGGCTCAGCGCAGGCGGGCCGCCCTCGCGACGCGGAGCGCGGCGGTGACCGTCGCGGTCCAGCGCCCCGGGTCGCCCGCCAGCAGCCGGCCCGGTCCGAGCGGCGGGACGACGGTGCGGCCAGCGACGCGCACGCCGTGCACGCCGCGCTGCACCGCGACGGTCCGGGTCGCGGTCAGCGCCAGCAGCCCCTCGCGCCCGTGCCGGTGCCCCCAGCCCGACGCCCCGCGGCCGCCCTGCGGCGCCGCCACCGAGCCCCAGGCCGCCTGGTAGCCGTCGTTGACGTTCACGCTGCCGGCGCGGAGCCGGGCCGCGAGCGCCGCGCCGCGCCGGGTCGACCGGGTCCAGACGGACGCGTTGAGGGCGTAGGCCGAGTCGTTCACGGCGGCCACGGCCTCGTCGTCGGAGGCGACCGGCGCCAGCGCGACCACCGGCCCGAACGTCTCCTCGCGGAAGGCCCGGGCGTGCGGGCCGACGCCCTCCAGGACGGTCGGCTCGTACACGTACGGCCCGAGGTCGGTGCGGTGCACGCCGCCGGCGAGCACGTGCGCCCCGCCGGACAGCGCGTCCTCCACGTGCTCGACGACGCGGGCCAGCTGCTCGGCCGAGGTGAGCGACCCGACGTCCGACCGGTGGTCCAGGCCGGTGCCGACGCGCAGCGCCCGGGTCCGGCGCGCGAACGCCGCGGCGAACGCGTCGTACACGTCCCGGTGCACGTACAGCCGCTCGACGGACACGCACAGCTGACCGGTGCCGCCGAAGCACGCCCGGACCGCGCCCTCCGCGGCGACCTCGACGTCCACGTCCTCGGCGACGTACATCGCGTTCTTGCCGCCGAGCTCCAGCGTGCTCGGCACGAGGCGCTCCCCCGCCCGCGCGGCGACGACCCGGCCGGTCTCCGTCGACCCGGTGAACACGACGTGGTCCACGTGGTCGACGACCGCCGCGCCGACCGTCGGCCCGTCGCCCAGCACGACCTGCACCAGCCCGCGCGGCATCCCGGCGTCCTCGAGCAGCTCCACCGCCCACAGGGCCGTCAGCGGCGTCTGCGGGTCCGGCCGCAGCAGCACGGCGTCCCCGGCCGCGAGCGCCGGGAGCACGTCCCCGAGCGTCAGGCTCAGCGGGTAGTTCCACGGCGCGACGACCCCGACGACCCCCACCGGGTCGTGCACGACGCGCACCGACGTGAGGCCCGGCACCAGCCCGGGCCGGCGCTCGGGCGCGAGCGTCCGCGGCGCGGTCCGGCCGAGGTGCCGCGCGAGCAGGGCGACGTCGGCGACCTCCTCGTACGCGGCGCCGCGCGCCTTGCCGTTCTCGAGCTGGACCAGGTCGAGCACGTCGCTCTGCCGCTGGAGCAGCAGGTCGTGCACGCGCAGCAGCAGGCGCGCGCGGTCCCGGGCGGGGACGGCGGCCCACCGGCGCTGGGCCGCCCGGGCCGCGCGCGCCGCCCGGGCCACGTCGTCCGGCGTCGACTGCGGGAGCGTGGCGAGCGGTGCGCGGGTCCACGGCGCGTGGTGCGTGCGCGTGCCCGCCGCGGGCGAGCTCGCGACCCGGCCCGCCAGGTCGCGCAGGTCGTCCGGTTCCAGGACGTACGTGGCGAGGGGGTCGGTCTCCGGGTCGAGGACGCCGTGCTCGGGCACCATGCGGCCAGGCTACGCGCCGGGCCGGGGCTGGTCCCGGACCCGGCACGCAGGGCGCCGCGCCCCCGGCGTCGCCCTGCGCCCGGCGTCTCAGCCCTGCGCCGCCTGCTCCGCCGCCCACGCCGCCACCCGGCGCGCCGACTCCTCGGGCGACAGGTCCTCGACCCGGGCCATCACGGTCCACCGCACGCCGAACGGGTCGGTGATCGAGCCGTAGCGGTCGCCGGACACGAACGTCGTCACGGGCTCGCGCAGCGTCGCGCCCGCGGCGACCGCGCGCTCGACGGTGGCGTCGACGTCCCGGACGTGCACGGCGAGCGAGTAGGTCGCGGCGTCGGGGTCCGGGGTGGTGACGCCGTAGGCGGGCATCGGGTCGCCCAGCGTGAACCGGCCGTTGCCGAGGTCGAGCGAGGCCTCGCCGACCAGGTCGCCCATCCGGAACACGTCGACGACCCGGGCGCCGAGGACCCGCTCGTAGAATCCGATGGCCTCGGCCGCCGGGTGCACGACGAGGTGCGGGGTCAGCGACGTGATCCCGTGCGGGACGCCGTCGGTGGTGTGCGCGCCGCTCGCGGGCGCGGTGCCGGTCGTGGGTGCGGGTGCGGTGCTCTCGGTCATGGGGTCGAGCCTCGCCCGGCCGGGGCGGCGGGTCTTGTACGAACGGGACAGGAGGGCGGCGCGTGGTCGAGTCGGCGGGGCACCTCAACCCGGGCGACCCCGGGGTCGCGTTCTCCCGGTTCGTCCTCGGGCACCCCGCCGTGCCCGGCGGCGGCCTCGACGACCTCGTCCGGCACGTCTGGGTCGCCCGCTGGGACGTCACGCCCGGCGAGGTCCGGACGCAGCGCGTGCTCACCTACCCCGCCGCCAACGCGGTGCTCCAGCCGTCGGGCGCGACCCTGCACGGCCCGTCCCGGGTGCTCACCACGCAGGACCTCACCGGGCGGTCGTGGGTGGTCGGCGTGCTGCTCCGGCCGGCCGCGGCCCGCGCGCTGACGGCGACCGAGCCCACCCGGCTGGTCGGGCGGTGGGAGCCGCTGCCCGGCGCGCCGCTGCCGGCGGTGGCCGCCGCGATGGCGCTGGCCCCGGACGCGGCGGACGCCGAGGTCGCCGCGCTGCTGCGCGCCTGGCTCGCCCCGGCCGCCGCGCGGGTGGACGACGCCGGGCGGCTGGCGAACGCGGCGTGCCGGGTCGCCGAGGAGCGCGCGGACGTGCTGCGGGTGACCGACCTGGCCGACCTGCTCGGGACGACGCCGCGCACCCTGAGCCGGGTGGTGCGGCAGCACACCGGGCTGACGCCGAAGTGGCTGATCGAGTGCCGGCGGCTGCAGGCGGCGGCCACCACGCTGTTCGCCGACCCCGGCACGGACCTCGCGGGCCTCGCGGCGGACCTCGGGTACACCGACCAGGCGCACTTCACCCGCCGGTACCGCGCCGTGGTCGGCGAGACCCCGGCGCGGACGCGGCGGCACGCCCCGGCCGCGGCCTAGGACCGCCGGACCCGGGGCGCACCCCCGCGCCTCACACCCCCAGCGCCGCCCGCGCCTCCGGGTCGAGCAGCCCCGCGACCGCCGCGCGGCCCGCGGCCGGGTCCGCCGCGGCCAGCGCCGCGTCCGCCATCGCGCGGCACGCCTCGAGCGTGTGCCGCCGCAGCGCGAACCGGACCGCGGGCAGGGCGGCGGGCGACATGGACAGGCTGGTGACGCCGAGCCCGGTGAGCACGAGCGCCATCAGCGGGTCCGACGCCGACTCGCCGCAGACGCCGACCGGCCGGTCCTTCGCCGCCCCGGCCCGCGCGGTCGCCGCGACGAGCTCGAGGACGGCCGGCTGCCACGCGTCGAGCAGGTCGACGAGCTCGCCGCGCAGCCGGTCGGCGGCCATCGTGTACTGGGCCAGGTCGTTGGTGCCGAGCGAGACGAAGTCGACCTCGTCCAGCACCGCTCCGGCGCGCAGCGCGGCGGCCGGGACCTCGACCATGACGCCCGCCGTCCGCAGGCCGGCGGCGTGCACGGCGTCCGCGAACGCGCGCGACTCGGCCGGCGTGGCGATCATCGGCGCCATCACCCACGGCTCGGTGCCGGTCTCCTCGCCGGCCCGGGCCAGCGCGGTCAGCTGGTCGGTGAGCAGCCCGGGCGCGGACCGGACCAGCCGGTAGCCGCGCACGCCGAGCGCCGGGTTCTCCTCCGTGTGCAGGTTGGCGAACGCGAGCGGCTTGTCGGCCCCGGCGTCGAGGGTCCGGACGACGACCTTGCGGTCCGGGCCGAGCGCGCGCAGCACCCGGGCGTACGCGGCGGCCTGCTCGTCGACCGTCGGCGCCTGCTGCCGCCCGAGGAACAGCACCTCGGTGCGGAACAGCCCGACGCCCTCGACGGCCGCGCCGACCAGCTTCTCGGCGTCCTCGGCGGTGCCGATGTTGGCGAGCAGCTGCACCCGGTGCCCGTCGGCCGTGCCGCCCGGGTCGGTGTCGGACTCCAGCGCGCGCTCGGCGGCGGCGCGGGTGTCCAGCGCCGCGCGGTCGTCGGCCGACGGCTCGACCAGGACGGTCCCCGCCGCCGCGTCCACGCCGACCACGACCCCGTCCGCGAGCGCCGACGCCCCCGTGGTCCGGACGACGCAGGGGATGCCGTTCTGCCCGGCGATGATCGCGGTGTGCCCGGTCGGGCCGCCCTCCTCGGTGACGAGGGCGAGCACGCGCTCCAGGTCGAGCGCGGCCGTGTCGGCGGGCGCGAGGTCGAGGGCCACGACCACGGACGGCTCCCGGAGCTCGGGCACCCCCGGCGCGGGCAGCCCGGCCAGCCGGGACACGACCCGGTCCCGGACGCTGCGCAGGTCCGTGACCCGCTCGGCGAGGTACCCGCCCGCCTGCTCGAACATCGCGGCGAACGTGCCGACCACGGCGTCGATCGCCGCGACCGGCGGCTCGCCGCCGCGGACCCGGCCGAGCACCTGGTCCCGGAGCGCGGGGTCGTCGGCCATCATCGCGGTCGCGCCCAGCACCTCGGCGACGGTGCCCGTGGCGCGGGCCGCCTGCTCGCGCAGCCCGTCGCCCACCGCCGCGAAGGCGGCGGCCACGGCGTCGGGCAGCTCGTCGGCCGGCACCGGAGCGCCGTCCCGGAGCACCGGCGCGTCGCCGGGCACGGCCGGGGCGGGCCGCACCCGCACCACCGGGCCCACGGCGACGCGGCGCCCGACGCCCACCCCCTGCAGCACCGTCCCGGCGGCGGGCGGTGCGGTCGTCTCGGTTCGCGTGTCGGTCATGGTGCGAGCGTCTCCCCGTCGAGATCGGTCTGTGAAGGGGCGGAGGTCCCGCCCGTGCGTCCCCGGGCCGCGGCGGGCCCGGGGACACCAGGATGCCGTCAGGCGACGGCGGGCTGGGCGGCGGCCGGCGCGGTCGCGGCGGCCGCGGCGTCGGCCTCCCGCTCGGCCTCGACCAGCGGGCTCGGTCGCAGCCCCTTGAGCACGACCACGACGCCCGCGGTGATCACGGTGCCGACCGCGACCGCCAGGAGGAACCCGAGCGGGTTCGAGATGAGCGGCAGCACCCAGATGCCGCCGTGCGGCGCCCGGAGCCCCGAGCCGACCGCCATCGTGAGGGCACCGGTGGCGCTGGACCCGACGACCGACGACACGATGACCCGCCACGGGTCGGCCGCGGCGAACGGGATCGCGCCCTCGGAGATGAACGACAGGCCCAGCAGCCAGGCCGCCTTGCCGTTCTCCCGCTCGGCGTGCGTGAACAGGCCCTTGCGGACGACGGTCGCCAGGGCCATGGCCAGCGGCGCCACCATGCCGGCCGCCATCACGGCCGCCATGATCCGGTACTGCACCGCGTCGCCCGTGAGCCCCTGGGTCGCCAGGCCGGTCACCGCGAAGGTGTACGCGACCTTGTTGATCGGGCCGCCGAGGTCGAAGCCCATCATCGCGCCGAGCAGCGCGCCCATGAGCACGAGGTTCGACCCGGACAGGCCGTTCAGCCAGTTCGTCAGCCCGTCCATCACGTTCGCGATGGGCCGGCCGATGACGACGAACATCAGGAAGCCGGTGACCAGCGAGGACAGCAGCGGCGTCACCACGACCGGCATCACGCCGCGCACGCCCTTCGGCACCCGCCACCGGCTGATCCACAGCGCGAGGAACCCGCCGACGAAGCCGGTGACCAGGCCGCCGAGGAAGCCCGCGCCGATCACCACGGAGATGGCGCCGCCGACGAAGCCGGGCACCAGGCCGGGCCGGTCGGCGATCGCGTACGCGATGAACCCGGACAGCACCGCCACGAGGAACCCGAAGGCGGCCGCCCCGGTCTGGTAGAGCAGCACGGCCCAGTCCTGCCCGGACGTGATGCTGAACGAGGTGATCAGGTCCTGCACCGGCACGGCGGTCACCGCGACCGGGCCCTCGTTCCCCGGCCACGCCGCCTGGGCGATCATGAACCCGAGGGCGATGAGGATCCCGCCCGCGGCGACGAACGGGATCATGTACGACACGCCCGTCATCAGCCACTGCCGGATCCGGGTGCCGACGCCCGCGTTCGGGTCGACCTTGACCGCGGGGCGCGGGGCCCCGGCGGCGGTGGGCGCGGCGCCCGCCGCGGCGGCGTCGGCCGCGGGCACGCCCGCCTCGACGGCCGCGACGGCCTGGGCGAGCACGCCGTTCGGGTCGTGCACCGCCTTCTTCACGCCGACGTCGACGAACGGCTTGCCGGCGAACCGGTCCTTGGCCTGGACCTCGAGGTCGGCGGCGTAGATGACGCCGTCGGCCGCGGCGATGATCGCGGGGTCCAGCGGGGTCGAGCCCGCGGCGCCCTGCGTCTCGACGTGCACCTCGTGGCCGGCCGCCTTGCCGGCCTGCTCGAGGGCCTCCGCGGCCATGTACGTGTGGGCGATCCCCGTGGGGCACGAGGACACGGCGACGAACTTCATGACGGCACCACCTCTCGCTGGACGATGTCGGCCACGGTGGCCGCGTCGGGGGCGTCGAGCAGCGACTGCCGGAACGACTCGTGGACGAGCCGGCGGGCGAGCGCGGCCAGGATCTGCAGGTGGTCGGCGTCCCCGCCCGCGGGCGCGGCGATGAGGAACACCAGGCGGGCCGGCCCGTCCGGGGCGCCCCAGTCGACGGGCTTGCGCAGCTTGCCGACCGCGAGGCTCGGGGCGGACACGTGCTCGGACCGGGCGTGCGGCAGGCCGACGCCGCCGGGCATGCCGGTGGCCATCTGCGCCTCGCGGGCCCGGACGTCGGCGTGGAAGCCCTCGGCGTCGGTGACCCGGCCCGCGGCGGCGAGCAGGGCGATCAGCTGGCGGGTCGCGTCGTCGCGGTCGGCCGCGACCAGGTCGACGCCGACGAGGTCGGCGGAGGTCAGGGGCAGGCTCATGTCAGAGCTCCTTCAGGGCGAGGGCGGGGTCGGGGTCGGCCACCAGGGCGACCTCGTCGGGACGGACGTCGGACGGGCGCGGCACGGCGCTGCCCGGGAGCAGGACGGCGGCGCGGCCCCAGGCGACCGCGCGGCGCAGCCGGTCCGGGGGCGGGCCGTCGGCCGCGAGGTAGCCGGCGAGGGTCGAGTCCCCCGCGCCGACCGTGGACACGGGGACCAGGCCCGGGCCGCCGGCCCACCAGGAGCCGCCGTCGGCGACGAGCAGCGCGCCGTGCGCGCCGAGGCTGACGAGCACGGCGGCGGTGCCGAGCGCCCGCACCGCGCGGGCGGCGGCGAGGACGTCGCCGACGGTCACCAGCTCGTGGCCGGCGAGCTCGGCGAGCTCCTCGTCGTTCGGCTTCACCAGCGCGAGGCCGCCGTGCCGGACCGCGGCGGCGAACGGCGCGCCCGAGGTGTCCAGCACGACCGGCACGCCGTGCCGCGCGCCCAGGTCGGCGACCGCGGTGAAGAAGTCGTCGCCCAGCCCGGCCGGCAGGCTGCCGGCCGCGACCACCGCGGTCGCCCCGGCGAGCTCGGACTCGACCGCGGCCAGCAGCGCCGCGACCTCGTCGGGGGTCAGCGCGGCGCCCGGGGCGTTGATCTTGGTCGTCGCGCCGCTCGACTCGGTCAGCGTGATGTTCGACCGGGTGTCGCCGGCGACCGGCACCGGCCGCGCGTCCACGCCCTGCGCCGCGAGCAGCGCCACGACCTGCGCGCCGTCCGGACCGCCCGACGGCATGACCGCCCGGGACGCGACGCCGTGCGCGGCGAGGGCCCGGGACACGTTGATGCCCTTGCCGCCCGGGTGCAGGTGGGTGGCCGCGGCGCGGTTCACCTCGCCGACCGCCAGGCGCTCCAGGTGCAGGGCGCGGTCCAGGCTGGGGTTCGGGGTCAGGGTCACGACCCGCGGCGCGGTCATGCGCGCACCACCCGCGGGCCGGCGGCCTCGACCTCGTCCGCGAGCTCGGCCATCACCCCGGAGTCGGTGACCAGCGTGTCGACCTGCTCGAGCGACGCGACGTGCGCGAAGTCCGCCCGGCCGAGCTTGGTGTGGTCGGCCAGCACGACCGTGCGCCGGGCCGCGGTGACCAGCGCGCGCTTCACCGCGGCCTCCGCCAGGTCCGGGGTGGTCAGGCCGTGCTCGACGCTCAGGCCGTTGGTGCCGAGGAACGCCGTGTCCACGTGGATGTCGGCGAGCTCGCGCAGCGCCCAGGTGCCCACCGCCGCGAGCGTCCGGCCGCGGACCGTCCCGCCGACCAGGTGCAGCGTGATGCCGGGGCGGGTCGCGAGCACCGTGGCGACCGGGAGCGCGTGCGTGACCACGGTCAGCTCGCGGTCGGTCGGCAGCAGCTCCGCCAGCCGCACGGTCGTCGTGCCCGCGTCGAGGATGATCGCGCCGCCGGCCGGCAGCTCCTCCAGCGCGGCCTTGGCGATCCGGTCCTTCTCCCCCGACAGCAGGCCCTCGCGCTGCGCCAGGCCGGGCTCGAAGCCGAGCTGCTCGACCGGGATCGCGCCGCCGTGCACCCGGCGGACCAGGCCGTGCCGCTCCAGGACGGTGAGGTCGCGGCGGACGGTCTCCGGCGTGACGTCCAGGGTGGTCGCGAGCGAGGCGACGTCCACGCGCCCGTCCCGCCGCGCGGCGGCGAGGATCTGCTGCTGGCGCTCCGTTGCGTACACGTCGCCTCCGTCGGTTCCGGGTCGTCTGCGCAGGTGGCCCGGGGCGCCGAGGGAGGCCCGGCGCTGGGCGGCTGCGGGACCCAGCATGCCGCATTCGGACACCGAAACGCAAGCAATCAAACCGACTCGGACTCAAACGCGACCGAAACGGGCATCCGCCCACGCCCGGATCGCCGGTCCGGCTGCTGCCCGACGTCAGCCCCGGCCCGCCTCCGCGCCGCACCACCACCGCCAGCGCTACCGCTGCCGCTGACGCCGACAGTGGAAGGTTGTGACGGACGCGCCGTCGGCGTGTCCGTCACAACCTTCCACTGTCGAAGGCTGCTGCTGGGCGCGGTCAGCGGGCCAGCGGCCGGGGAGGCGAGGGCAAGGGCGAACGAAGGGCGCGGCGGCGGGCGCAAGCGCAGGACGGCCGGGCACCACACACACCCCCGGACGAGGCGAGGGCCGCGACTCCCCTCGGGGAGCCGCGGCCCTCGGCGTGCGCGGGTGCCGGCGTCAGCGCGGCTGGTACGGGGAGACCACGATCTCCACCCGCTGGAACTCCTTGAGGTCCGAGTACCCGGTGGTCGCCATCGCCCGCCGCAGCGCGCCGATGAGGTTGAGCGAGCCGTCCGCGGTGTGGCCCGGGCCGAACAGCACCTGCTCCAGCGTGCCCGCCTGGCCGACCTGCACCCGCTCGCCACGCGGCAGGTGCGGGTGGTGCGCCTCGGGGCCCCAGTGCCAGCCGCCGCCGGGGGCGTCGGTCGCGCGGGCCAGCGCGGCACCGAGCATGACCGCGTCCGCGCCGCAGGCGATCGCCTTGACCAGGTCGCCGGACCGCCCCACGCCGCCGTCGGCGATGACGTGCACGTACCGGCCGCCCGACTCGTCGAGGTAGTCCCGGCGCGCGGCCGCGACGTCCGCGACCGCGGTGGCCATCGGGGCGTGGATGCCCAGCGACACCCGGGTGGTGTGCGCCGCGCCGCCGCCGAAGCCGACCAGCACGCCCGCCGCGCCCGTGCGCATGAGGTGCAGCGCCGCGGTGTAGGTGGACGCGCCGCCGACGATCACCGGCACGTCGAGCTCGTAGATGAACCGCTTGAGGTTGAGCGGCTCCGCACGGCCCGACACGTGCTCGGCCGAGACGGTGGTGCCGCGGATGACGAACAGGTCGACGCCCGCGTCGACGACGTCCTTCCAGAACTCCTGCGTGCGCTGCGGCGACAGGGCGCCCGCGACCGTCACGCCCGCGTCCCGGACCTCGCCGACCCGGCGGCGGATCAGCTCCGGCTGGATCGGGGCGGAGTAGATCTCCTGCATCCGGGCGGTCGCCTCGGCGGCCGGCAGCTCGGCGATCTGCGCCAGCAGCGGCTCCGGGTCCTCGTACCGGGTCCACAGGCCCTCGAGGTCGAGCACGCCGAGGCCGCCCGCGCGGCCCAGCGCGACGGCGGTCGCGGGGCTCACCACGGAGTCCATCGGCGCCGCCAGCACCGGCAGGTCGAAGTGGTACGCGTCGATCTGCCAGCCGACGGACACCTCCTCGGGGTCCCGGGTGCGCCGGGAGGGCACCACGGCGACGTCGTCGAAGGAGAATGCGCGCCGTCCCCGCTTGCCGCGGCCGATCTCGATCTCGTTGCTCACCGGGACAGGCTACCGGCGCGGACGCACGACGCGGGCCCCGCCGCGGCGTGCGACGGGGCCCGGGTGGGTGCTGCGGCTCAGCCCGCGACCGCGTCCACGACCGCCGCGCTGAAGGCCGGCAGGTCGTCCGGGTTGCGGGACGTGATGAGCGTCGCGCCGGCGGCCTGCGACACGACGACCTCCTCGTCCACCCAGGTGGCGCCGGCGTTGCGCAGGTCGGTGGCGAGGCTCGGGTACGAGGTGAGCGTGACGCCGTCCACGACGCCGGCCTCGATGAGCGTCCACGGGCCGTGGCAGATCGCGGCGACGGGCTTGCCCGCGCCGAGGACGGCCTTCACCAGCGCCTGAGCACCCTCCTGGGTGCGGAGCGTGTCCGCGTTCACCGTGCCGCCGGGGATGACGAGCGCGTCGATCTCGTCCGCGGACACCTGGTCCAGCGTGCGGTCCACCGGGTACTCGCCGCCCGGGTCGAGGTCGTTGTTCACGGCGCGGACGGTGCCGGCCTCGGCGGACACGAGGACGGGGGTGCCGCCCTCGTCGGCGACGGCCTTCCAGGGCGTGGTGAGCTCGGGCTCCTCGATGCCCTTCGAGCTGGTGAGGAACGCGACGGTACGGCCGGTCAGGCGGGCCATGACGACTCCTTTCCGTGGGGCTCCCCGCGGTCCGCGGGGTCTGGCTCCACCCTCACCCGGACGGCCGCCGGTCGCATCCGGGCCGGGCCACACGCCGCGCGGGGTCCCCGGGAGCGTCGGTGGCCGGTGCGATGCTGACCGCGCAGGAAGGAGAGGGAGACGCATGACCTGGACCGACGGGCCGCTGCTGGGGTTCGACACCGAGACCACCGGCGTGGACACCGACCACGACCGCATCGTGACGGCCGCGCTCGTCCGGCGGGACCGCGACGGCACCGACGTGCGCACCTGGCTGGTCGACCCCGGCGTCGAGATCCCCGAGGGCGCCAGCGCGATCCACGGCATCAGCACCGAGCACGCCCGCGCGCACGGCGTCGAGCCGCGCGGCGCGCTGGACGAGATCGCGGCCGCCATCGCCGACGCGGTGCGCGAGGGGATCCCGGTCGTCGCCTACAACGCCTCCTTCGACCTGTGCCTGCTCGAGGCCGAGCTCCGCCGGCACGACCTGCCGACCGTCGAGGACCGCCTCGGCGGCGAGCTGCGCCCGGTCATCGACCCGCTCGTGCTGGACCGCGCCGAGGACCGGTACCGGTCCGGCAAGCGCAAGCTCGTGGACCTGTGCGGCGTCTACCAGGTGGTGGACACCGGCAGCCTGCACACCGCCGACGTCGACGTGGTGGCGACCCTCGACGTCCTGGACCGGATCGTCGGGCGGTTCCCGCACCTGGGCGACCTCGACCTCGTCTCGCTGCACGACTACCAGGTGACCGCGCACCGGGCGTGGGCCGAGGCGTTCAACGCCTGGCGCGCCGAGCGCGGGCACACCGGCCCGGGCGCGGAGTCGACGTGGCCGAGCCGCGCGGCGTCCCGGGCGGCGGCCGCCGCGGGGGCGCCGGGGACCCTGTCTCTTCTCCCCATCCCCGAGCC
>NZ_JBYTEP010000013.1:10-39453 GCF_058792015.1 Cellulomonas sp. EB106-03-03-XG116 | reverse complement strand
GGCCTCGGGGCACCGGCGGGCCCGGGCGCGCCGCGGGCTCCGGTGCGCGGGGGCGGCGGCGCCAGCGCGGCGGCGTACGGCCCCGCGGCGCCCGCCCCGGCGAGCTGGGCCGCGGCGGTCGCCCCGGCGGAGGTCCCGACCACGAGGTCGGCGCCGGTCACGTCCAACCCGCCGTCCAGGAGCCCGGCGACCACGCCGAGCAACCAGGCGTTGCCGGTCGAGCCGCCGCCGCCCAGCACCAGGGCGCGGTCGCCGGGGCGCGGTGCGGGCCCGCCGTCGCCGTCGCCGGCGGGGAGCGGGAACGGCGCGGGCGCCGGTGCGGGGGTCGTCACGAGCAGCGGACGCTAGTCCTGACCCGCCTCCCGCGCGACGGATTTCGACCCGGGCCACGCCGGCACCCCCGGCAGCCCGGCCCCCGGCAGCCCGGCCCCCGGCAGCCCGGCCCCCGGCGCCGCCCCTCCCGCGCGCCCGCCCGCCGGGGGTAGCGTGCGCCGTGTCT
This sequence comes from Cellulomonas sp. EB106-03-03-XG116, assembly GCF_058792015.1. NCBI lineage: Bacteria > Bacillati > Actinomycetota > Actinomycetes > Micrococcales > Cellulomonadaceae > Cellulomonas > Cellulomonas sp. EB106-03-03-XG116. The sequence goes on along the minus strand of NZ_JBYTEP010000013.1, from coordinate 38,954 downwards.
GCCCGGAGCACGGCCGGACACCAGCGCGAGGAGAGGGGCGGCGCGTGGCCGACCGCATCGAGGAGCTGATGGACGCGAACCTGCGGCGGGTGTTCGGGGAGCGCGACCCCGAGCGGCGGCGGGTGGCGATCGAGGACACCTACACCCGGGACGTCGTGTTCTCCGACCCCGAGGAGACGGTGTCCGGCTGGGACGCGGTGCACCGCAAGGCGCAGGGCCTGCTCGACGGCGCCCCCGGGTCCGCGTTCTCCGCGGACGGGCCGGTGCGCCGGGCGCAGGACCTCGCGCTGCTCGCCTGGCAGTTCGGGCCGCCCGGGCAGGAACCGGTGGTGCGGGGCATCGACGTCGCGGAGGTCCGGGACGACCGGATCGCGCGGCTCTGGACCATGCTGGTCCAGGACTGACCCGGCCCGGCGGGCCCGCGGGGACGGGTCGCGTGTCGGTGGTCGGGAGGATGCTGGTCCCCTCCGACGACAGGGAGCCGATGATGTCCACCCAGCCCGACGCACGCCCCGTCCCGGTCGACCCGCCCGGCGTGGCCCGCAGCCCCGCCTTCGCGCAGGGGATGGTGCTGCCCGCGGGCCCCACCCTCTACGTGGGCGGCCAGAACGGGGTCGACGCCGACGGCACGCTGCTCGACGGCCTCGGCCCGCAGACCGAGCAGGCGCTGCGCAACGTGCTCGCCGTGCTGGCCGAGGCGGGCACGGACGCCGACCACGTGGCGATCCTGCGGATCTTCCTCACCGCCGGCGTCGACCCGACCGCCGCGTACGAGGCGAGCGCGGCGGTGTGGGGCCGGCGGCGCACCGCCGTGACCGTGGTGGCCGTGCCGGAGTCCCGGCCGGGGGTGCTCGTCGAGGTCGAGGCCGTGGCCTCGGTGCCGCCGCCCGCCACCTGATCTCGGCGCGCCGGGTCGGGAGCCGCACGGGCTCCCGCCCGGTGGCCGCCCGACCGCGGTGCCGCGCGGGCTCACGCCCCCACGTACGCCGCCAGGTGCTCGCCGGTGAGCGTCGACCGCGCCGCCACGAGCTCCGCCGGCGTGCCCTCGAACACCACCCGGCCGCCGTCGTGCCCGGCCCCCGGGCCGAGGTCGACGATCCAGTCGGCGTGCGCCATCACGGCCTGGTGGTGCTCGATCACGATGACCGACTTCCCGGAGTCGACCAGCCGGTCGAGCAGCCCCAGCAGCTGCTCGACGTCCGCGAGGTGCAGGCCGGTGGTCGGCTCGTCGAGCACCAGCACGCCGCCCTTCTCGCCCATGTGCGTCGCCAGCTTGAGCCGCTGCCGCTCGCCGCCGGACAGCGTCGTGAGCGGCTGGCCCAGGCTGAGGTAGCCGAGGCCGACGTCGGCGAGCCGGTCGAGCACCGCGTGCGCGGCGGGGGTCCGCGCGTCGCCCTCGGCGAAGAACGCCTCCGCCTCGGTCACCGACATGGCCAGCACCTGGCTGATGTCCTTCCCGCCGAGCGTGTACTCCAGGACCGACGCCTGGAACCGGCGGCCCTCGCACTCCTCGCAGGTCGTGGCGACGCCGGCCATCATCCCGAGGTCGGTGTACACGACGCCCGCGCCGTTGCAGGTCGGGCACGCGCCGGCCGAGTTGGCCGAGAACAGCGCGGGCTTCACCCCGTTGGCCTTGGCGAACGCCTTGCGCACCGGCTCCAGCAGCCCGGTGTACGTCGCGGGGTTGCTGCGCCGCGACCCGCGGATCGCGCCCTGGTCGATCGCGACCACGCCGTCCCGCTTCGACACCGACCCGTGGATCAGCGACGACTTCCCCGACCCGGCCACGCCGGTGACGACGGTGAGCACCCCGAGCGGGAGGTCGACGTCGACGTCCCGGAGGTTGTGCGACGACGCGCCCCGCACCTCCAGCACCCCCGACCGCTCGCGCACGGCCGGCTTGAGCGAGGCCCGGTCGTCCAGGTGCCGCCCGGTCAACGTGCCGCTGCGCCGCAGCTCGTCGACCGTGCCCTGGAACACGATCTGGCCGCCGCCCGACCCCGCGCGGGGGCCCAGGTCGACCACGTGGTCCGCCACGGCGATCGCCTCGGGCTTGTGCTCGACGACCAGGACCGTGTTGCCCTTGTCCCGCAGCCGGAGCAGCAGCTCGTTCATCCGCTGGATGTCGTGCGGGTGCAGGCCGATCGTCGGCTCGTCGAACACGTAGGTCACGTCGGTGAGCGAGGACCCGAGGTGCCGGATCATCTTGGTGCGCTGCGCCTCGCCGCCGGACAGCGTCCCGGAGGGGCGGTCGAGCGACAGGTAGCCGAGCCCGATCTCGACGAACGAGTCGAGGGTCTCCCCCAGCGCCTCCAGCAGCGGCGCGACCGACGGCTCGTCGAGGCCGCGCACCCACGCGGCGAGGTCGCTGATCTGCATGGCGCACGCGTCGGCGATGCTGATGCCGCGGATCTTCGAGGACCGCGCGCCCTCGTTGAGCCTGGTGCCGCCGCAGTCGGGGCAGGTGGTGAACGTGACGGCCCGCTCGACGAACGCCCGGATGTGCGGCTGCATCGCGTCGACGTCCTTGGCGAGCATCGACTTCCGGATCTTCGGGATGATCCCCTCGTAGGTGAGGTTGATGCCCTCGACCTTGATCTTGGTCGGCTCCTTGTGCAGCAGGTCCGACAGCTCGCGCTTCGTGAAGTCGCGGATCGGCTTGTCCATGTCGAAGAACCCGCTGCCGGCGAAGATCCGCCCGTACCAGCCGTCCATGGTGTAGCCGGGCACGGTGAGCGCGCCGCCGGCGAGCGACCTGTCCGCGTCGTACAGCTGGGTCAGGTCGAAGTCCTGGACGTCGCCGCGCCCCTCGCACCGGGGGCACATGCCGCCCGTGACGCTGAACTCCCGGCGCTCCTTGGTCTGCACGCCGCCCTTGTCGAAGGTCACCGCGCCGGCGCCGCTGACCGACGCCACGTTGAACGAGAACGCCTGCGGCGAGCCGATGTGCGGCTGCCCGAGCCGGCTGAACACGATCCGCAGCATCGCGTTCGCGTCCGTCACGGTGCCGACGGTCGACCGCGGGTTGGCGCCCATCCGCTCCTGATCGACGATGATCGCGGTGGTCAGCCCGTCGAGGACGTCGACGTCCGGGCGGGCCAGCGTCGGCATGAACCCCTGCACGAACGCGCTGTACGTCTCGTTGATCATCCGCTGCGACTCGGCGGCGATCGTCGCGAACACCAGCGAGCTCTTGCCCGAGCCCGACACCCCGGTGAACACGGTGAGCCGGCGCTTGGGGAGGTCGACGTCGACGTCCTTGAGGTTGTTCTCGCGCGCCCCCCGCACGCGGATCAGGTCGTGGCTGTCGGCGACGTGCGGCGTCGTCGCCGCCTCCGTCCGCGTGGCGGTCATGGGGTCTCCGTCCGGGATGTCGCGAGCGCTGGCGCACCAGGGTGACCGCGCGGCGCGGTCGCGCGCAAGGACCGCCCCGCCCGGTGCGTGCCGGCGGGCGGCGATCTCAGGACCCGGCCGGCCCGCCTGCGCCCGCCCGGAACGGCCGGAAGAACTCCCGGAGCTCCCGGGCGTACACCTCGGGCTGCTCGACGGGGGCGAAGTGCCCGCCCCGGGGCGGCTCGGTGATCCGCACCGCGTTCGCGCTCCGCTCGAGCCACGCGCGCGGCGGCCGCACGACGTCGCCCGCGAAGATCGCGAACCCGGACGGCACCTCGACGCGTCGCGCCAGCTGCTCGGGCGGGATCGCCGCGTTCGCCCGGTACATCCGCATCGAGGACCCGATGGTGCCGGTCAGCCAGTAGATCGTCAGGTTCGTGAGGATCTGGTCGCGGGTGAGCGCCCCCTCGGGGTCGCCGCCCCCGCCGCTCCACGACCGGAGCTTCTCCCCGACCCAGGCCGCGAGGCCCGCGGGCGAGTCCGTCAGCCCGACCGCCAGCGTGTCCGGCTTGGTGCGGTGCGCGATCGCGTACGCGCCCTCCGTCGCGACCCAGCGCGCCCCCTCGGCGAGCCAGGCGCGCTCCTCCTCGGTCACCGCGGCGGGGTCGAGGTGCGGCCCCGGCATCCCGGCGTCCGTGCGGTGCACCGCGACGACCCGGTCCGGGTGGTCGAGCGCCAGGTAGCGGGTGACGTGGCTGCCGATGTCCCCGCCCGCGGCGCCGAACCGGTCGTAGCCGAGCGTCGTCATGAGCTCGGCCCACAGCCCGGCGACCGCGATGGAGTCGAGCGCGGCCGCGGGCCGGTCGGAGTAGCCGAAGCCGGGCAGGTCCGGCACCACGACGTCGAAGGCGTCGGCGGGGTCCGCGCCGTGCGCGCCGGGGTCGGCGAGCAGGTCGACGACCTCCGAGAACCGCCAGAACGAGTCGGGCCACCCGTGCGTCAGCACCAGCGGCAGCGCCGGCCCGGGCGCGCCCACCGCCCGGGCGTGCACCACGTGGATCCCGAGCCCGCCGACCCGCACCCGGTACCGGGGCAGCCGGTTCAGCTCCGCCTCGCGCGCGGGCCAGTCGAAGTCCTCGGCCCAGGTCCGCGCCAGGTCGCGCAGCCAGGCGACGTCCACCCCGGCCGACCAGCCCGCGTCCTCGGGGACGTCCGGCCAGCGGGTGGCGCGCAGCCGGCGGCGCAGGTCGTCGAGCGCCGCGGGGTCGGCGCGCGGTGCGAACCGCTCGGGGGTCGCGGGTGCGGGGCCGTGGTCGACGGGCGACATGGGGCCACCGTAGGGCGACCCCTCCCCCGCGCGGGAGGGGTCAGCCGCCGATCCGGACGGGACGCTCGCCCCCGCCGTACAGCACCCCGTCCACGACGTACGCCCACCCGTCCGCCTCCGCCGGCAGCGGGACCCGCCACCGCTCCGCACCCGAGCGCAGCGACCACGCGACCAGGCGGCCGCCGCCGCCCTGGTCCTGCTCGACCAGCAGCAGCGACCGGCCGTCCGTGAGCGGGGAGAGCCGGACGTCCGCGTCCCGGCGCACGGGCCTGCCGTCCGGGCCCACCTCGCGGGCGGCGCGCCAGAGCGGCCGGCCGTCCCGGGCGTCGACCGCCCAGGCCGCCGTCGTGTCGACGCCGTAGAGCACGCCCCCGAGCAGCAGGGCCGTCCCGTCCGCCCTCCCGTCCAGCCCCACCTGCCACAGCGTCCGGCCGGAGCCCGCCTCGACCGCGCGCACCGTGCGGTCGCCGCCGACCAGCGCGGACAGGATCTCGACCCCCGGGACCGACCCGTCGTCGACGGCCAGCTGCACCGGCAGCGCGGGGACCACGGCGGTCCCGGTGCCGTCGGGCCCCGCCAGCCGCACCGAGCCCGGGTCGCCGTCCTGCACGAGCAGGCCGCCCGCGCGCCCGGACCACACCTGCGTCCCCTCCGCCTGCAGGGCGCCGTCGGCCGAGCCGAGCACGCGCTGGCGCCCGCCCACCCAGACGAGCACGTGGTCGTCGACCAGCTGGAGGTGCGGCTCGTACACCGGGTCGACCAGCAGGTCGACGAGCGCGGTCGACCAGAGCGGCTCCTGCGTCGCCACGTCCTCGGCGCTGATCCGCACGGTGCGCTCGTCGAGGACCTCACCGAGCACGAGCAGCGCGTCGTCCGCGGCCGCCGCCGTCTGCCGCGCCACCACCCGCTCCGCGAGCAGGGCGCCCGACGCGGCGTCGAACGTGAGCAGCCGGCTGCGGGTCGACGGGTCCTCGCGCCAGCCGCCGTCGCCCGTGAGCGTGGCCGGACGGTCCGCCACGAGGCACCGCACCCGCGTCACGGACCCGGCCGCGGTCCCGGACCGGTCACCCGCCCAGCACTCCGGCGGCCGCATCGTGGGCTGCGCGGTCGCCTCCGCCTGCGCCTCCACCTCGGTCCGCCAGGCCACCGCCCCGCTGCGGGCGTCCACGGCCGAGACGGCCCGCGGCCGGCCGAAGTCGATCGCCTCCCCGGCCACCCGCAGGCCCCCCGCGCGGACCCCGCCCGACAGCCGCGGGTCGGGCTCCGCGTCGCCGAGCGGCACGGTGCGCAGCTCGGGCCCGACGTCGTACCGCACGACGCCCTCGACGTCCCGGGCCGCGGTCACCCGGTCCCGCTCCCGCGCGTCCTGCACCACCTGGACGGCGACGACGGCCAGGACCGCCACGACGCCCGCGGGCCACCAGCGCAGCAGCGCCCGCCGCCGCGCCCGCCGGCGGGCGTCCCCCGCGGCCTCGACGCGCCGGTCGGCGCTCGCGGCGGCGGCGCCCGGCTCCTCGCCGAGCTCGACCTCCTGCATCGCCTCCTGGCCGGCCATGCACGGCAACCTACGGCCTGCGGGGCGGTGCGTGCGGGCGTTCGGTGCGCCGACGGTGGACGGGGTGTGCGGGTCCCCGCGATCTATTGCTATTCGATAGATTCCGAGCGATGCTCGATGCCATGACCCTCGACCGCTGGGCCACCGCCCTGCTCCGCATCGCCCTCGTCGTGCTCTTCGGGATCCTGCTCGTGTTCCAGACCCTGTCGCTGCCCGGCCAGTTCCGGTACCTCGCCGAGCAGAACCCCGAGGACGCCGCCCTGCGCTGGCCGGCGACCGCGATCACCGTGTTCTGGGTGCTGTGCGTGCAGGTCGTCATCGTGGCGACCTGGCGGCTGCTCACCCTGGTGCGCCGCGACCGGATCTTCACCGAGGCCTCGCTCGGCTGGGTCGACGCCATCGTCTGGGCCGTGGCCGCGGGCTGGCTGGTGCTCGTCGCGGTGCTGCTCTGGGTCGGCGTGCACGCGGACGACCCCGGCCTGCCGATGCTGCTCTTCCTCGCCACCGCCGTCGTCACCGTCGTCGCCCTGGTGCTGCTGGTGCTGCGCGCGCTGCTCCGCCAGGCCACCGCGCTGCGCACCGACATGGACCAGGTGATCTGATGCCGATCGTCGTGCGCATCGACGTCGAGCTGGCCCGCCGCAAGATGAGCGTCGGCGAGTTCGCCGAGCGGGTCGGCCTGACGCCCGCGAACGTGGCCGTGCTCAAGAACGGCCGCGCCAAGGCGGTCCGCTTCAGCACGCTGGACGCCATGTGCCGGGTCCTGGAGTGCCAGCCGGGCGACCTGCTGGAGTGGGTCGAGGACGACTGAGCGCGGCGGGCCGTGTCCGGTCAACCGCGGCGTCGCGTCCGCCCGGTCCCGGGGCCCGGCACCACCCGGCCGAGCACGGACCGGCCGACCAGCGCCGCCGCCGCGAGCGTGCCGAGTCGCGCCGCGTCGGACGCGTCGAAGGTCAGCTCCGCCTCGGCGTTCGTCGCGAAGCCGGTGACCGTGCACCACGCCAGGAACGCGGCCAGCGCGAGGAGGGGCACGGGCATCCGCCGCCCGAGCACCGCGACGGCCACCGCGCCGACCGCCGTCGGCAGCCACGGGCCGACGTGCCACCAGGCCGCCGCCGCCACGCCCAGCAGGGTCGCCGCGGCGACCAGGAGCACGCGGACGACGGCGGCGAGCTCGTCGTCGGTCATCGCGTCCTGCCGCGGGGCGTCGGGCGCGGCGCCCCGCGGGCCCGACCCCGCGTCCGCCCGCCCGCTGTCCGCCCGCCCGTCGCCCGTCCGCAGGTCCCCGGGCCGCCCGCCGTGCCGCACCGTCGCGCTCATGCCTCCACCGTGCACCCGCAGCCGCCCGCCGGCGGCGGTCCTGACGGAACCCGAACGGCCACGCCGCCCGATCCGCACGGGGCGCTGACGCCCGGGCCGGATGGCGCGGGCCGTGGGCCGGCCGGCGCGGCACGCGCGGCGCACCGGCGCGCCACGCCGCCCCGGCGAGCCGGGCTGGCACACTCGGCGGCGGCAGACCGCCCGCACCGAGAGGACCCGACCGATGTCGTTCCAGGCCTACCTCGACGCGATCGAGGACAAGACCGGCAGGACGCCGCGCCAGCTCGTCGACGAGGCGCACGCCAAGGGGCTCGACGGGGCCGACGTGAAGGCCGGGGCGATCGTCGCCTGGCTCGCCGAGGACTACGGCCTGGGCCGCGGGCACGCGATGGCGCTGGTGCACGTCATCACGAAGGGCCCGCGGATCGACGCGAAGCACGTGGGCACCACCGGCAGCCACCGTGACGAGTCCGACACCCTCTGGCTCGACGGCCGGGCCACGAAGCCGGTCTGAGCCACGGGGGCGCACGCACCCGCCGCACGCGGGAGACGCCGTCCGCGGTCCCGCAGGCCGCTCAGCAGGACAGATGCGAGCGGGCCGGTCAGACTGCCCGCGTGAGGACGATCGGTGTGGAGGAAGAGTTCCTGCTCGTGGCGGAGGACGGCTCACCCCGGGCCGTCGCCGCGGCCGTGCTGCAGCACGCGTCGTCTCAGGACGGGCAGGACGACGCGGGTGAGCCGGGCGGGAACCTGGAGAAGGAGTTCGCCCAGGAGCAGGTGGAGACGTCCACCCACCCCTGCGCGGACCTGACGGCGCTCCTCGAGGAGGTGCGCGCGGGACGCTGGCACGCCGACTCCTCGGCGCAGCACGCCGGCGCGCGGATCGTCGCGCTGGCCACGTCGCCCAAGGACGTCGAGCCGACCGTCGTCGTGAACCGGCGCGCGCAGGACATCGCCGCCGCGTTCGCGCAGACGGCGCGCGACCAGCTCACCTGCGGGTGCCACGTGCACGTGGAGGTCGCCGACGACGAGGAGGGCGTGCGCGTCGTCGACCACCTGCGGCGCTGGAACCCCGTGCTGCTCGCGCTGTCCGCGAACAGCCCGTTCTGGCGCGGCGACGACTCGGGCTACGAGAGCTTCCGCTCGCAGGTGTGGGGGCGGTGGCCGACCGCGGGCGCCACCGCGCCGTTCGGCGACGCCGCCACCTACCGCGAGACGGTGCGGTCGCTGGTCGAGAGCGGGACCATCCTGGACACCGGGATGGTGTACTTCGACGCCCGGCTGTCCGCGCGCTACCCGACCGTCGAGGTGCGGGTCGCCGACGTCTGCCTCGATCCGGAGGACGCGGTCCTGCTGGGCGCACTGGTGCGCGGCCTGGCCGACACCGCGGTCGACGGCGGCGACCACGACCTCGGTGCGCAGCCGCGCGCCGAGGAGGTGCGCGTGGCCGGCTGGCGGGCGGCGCGCTCGGGACTGACGGGCGACCTGGTGAGCCCGCTGACGGCGCGCCCGGTGCCCGCGGCGCTGGCGGTCGACGAGCTCCTGCGGCACGTGACCCCCGCGCTGGAGCGCACGGGCGACCTGCCCTGGGTGCGCGATCACCTGGAGGCGCTGCTCCGCCGCGGCAACGGCGCGCAGCAGCAGCGGCGGTGGCGGCACGAGGGTGCGGACGACGCGGAGCTGGTGCGGCGGGCGGTGCGCAGCACGCTCGCCTGACGGGCGGACCGGCCGCGGCGCGCACCGGCGCCCGGCGTGACGCACGCGACACCGCGGTGTCGGGGCGCTGACCTGCGCGGACTCCGCCCGTGCCGGGTGTGCGCAGGGTCACCCGCCCGCGCTCGCCGCGCGTTCACGGGACCTTCACGCCACACTGGAACACTGAACGGTCCCCGGACGTTGACCCCACCGAACAAGCGATACGTCTGCACGTCCAGGCAAGTCAAGGTATGTCAAGGCACGGAGGTCCCTGATGTCGAACCGGTCCCTGCGCGGTATGCGCATCGGGTCCCACAGCATGGAGACGGACGAGGGCGTCGACTTCGCCCCGCGTCTCCAGGCGTACTACGACTGCCCCAACGGGCACACGATCATCCTGCCGTTCTCGGTCGAGGCCGACGTGCCGGTGGTGTGGGAGTGCCGGTGCGGCGAGGAGGCGTTGCTGCGCGACGCGTCCAAGCCCGAGCCGAAGGCCACCAAGCCCCCGCGCACCCACTGGGACATGCTGCTGGAGCGCCGCACCATCAAGGAGCTCGAGGAGCTGCTCGACGAGCGCCTCGACCTGCTGCGTGCCGGCAAGCTCCGCCGGAGCGCCTGACCGTCCCGGAGACGGCCGTGAGCACGGGCCTCGCACCCTCGGGTGCGGGGCCCGTCGTCGTCCCCGGCGCGTGCGGCCGGAGGCGGCGGAGGTGGTCCTGTGGTCGCGCGGGTGCCGGGCGCGGCGTCAGCCCCGGCGGCCCGCCGCGCGCCGCACGAGGTCGCGCACCTGCCGCGCACGCTCCTGGGCCCCCCACACCGTGACGCGCACCAGCGCCTCGACGACGATGGACCGGCTCATCTTCGACCGGCCCTCGGCGCGCTCCACGAACGTGATCGGCACCTCCACCACGCGCCCGCCGGCCCGCAGGACCCGCCAGGCCATGTCGATCTGGAAGCAGTAGCCGTGCGAGGCGACCTCGCCGAGCGCGAGCCCCCCGAGCGCGCCCGCGCGGTACACCCGGAACCCGGCGGTGGCGTCCCGGACCGGCAGACCCATCGCCAGCCACGCGTACGTGTTGGCCCCGCGGGACAGCAGCTGGCGGTGCAGCGGCCAGTTCACCACCCGGCCCCCGCGGACCCAGCGCGAGCCGATCACCAGCTCGGCGTCCGGCACCCGCTCCAGCAGCCGCGGCAGGTCCTCCGCGCGGTGCGACCCGTCGGCGTCCATCTCCACCACGGCGTCGTAGCCCCGCTCGAGCGCCCACCGGAACCCCGCGACGTACGCGGTGCCCAGGCCCTGCTTGCCGGTCCGGTGCAGCACCTGGATCGCGGTCCGACCGCGCTCCCGGGCGTCGGCCTCGGCGATCCGCTCGGCCAGCTCCCCCGTGCCGTCGGGCGACGCGTCGTCGACGACGAGGACGTCGGCGTCCGGGACGTGCAGCCGCAGCGCCGCCAGCGCCCGGGGCAGGCTGTCGCGCTCGTCGTACGTGGGGACGACGACGAGCACCCGCCCGGCCTGCCGAGGAGTCCCGGGGTCGGCCGTCACGCGGCGCCCTCCGGCCGGTCGTCCCGGCGCGTCCGCCGCGCACCGGCCATCCCGGCGAGCGTCATGACGACCGCCAGCGCCCCGACGACCCCGCTCGGCCAGGCGCCGAGCACCGCTGCGGGCGTGAGCGACTGCCGCAGCGGCAGCCGGGCGACCAGCTGGTCGGCGGTGAACAGCTCGGTGTCCTGGGCGACGGTGCCGTTCGGCGCGATCACGGCGCTGACCCCGACGGTGCTCACCTGCACGGTCGCGCGGCCGAGCTCCACGGCGCGCAGCCGGGCCATCGCGAGCTGCTGGGTCGACTCCGCCGAGTAGCCGAAGGACGCGTTGTTCGTCTGGACCACCAGGATCTCGGCGCCCTCGCGCACGCTCTCCCGGACGATCCCGTCGTACGCGACCTCGAAGCAGATGACGTCGCCGATCTGCACGGTCCGGCCGAGACGGGCGGACTCCAGCGGCACCACGCCCGGCTCGGTGCCGGCGAGCATGTCGTTCTGCACCAGGTCGACGGCCGAGGAGAACGGACGGACCAGGCTGCGCAGCGGGATGTACTCCGCGAACGGCGCCGGCCGCTGCTTCGAGTACGACGCCACCGGTCCGACGCCGGGCTCCCAGAGCAGCGACGTGTTGTACCGGCCGCCCTCCTCCGGGTACTGGATCGTGCCGATCAGCATCGGCGCACCCACGGCCTGCGCGGCGGCGTCGATGTCGGCGGCGGCCTGCGCGTCGACCTCGGGGTCGATGTCGGTGCCGTTCTCCGGCCACAGCACCAGGTCCAGCTCCCCCGGCTCCACCTGGTCGAGCAGCGCGTACGTGCCCGCGAGGTGGTTGTCGAGGACCTCGCGCCGGTTGTCGAAGGCGTGCAGGCCGGGCTCGGACACGTTGCCCTGCACGGCCCCGACGGTCAGGGTGCCGTCCTCGGCGCGGGTGCCCATCGGGACGAGGAGGCCGACCACGACCAGCGCCACCGCGACGGCGACCCGGCCGAGCATCGGCAGCAGCGCGAACCGCCGCGCGGCCAGCCAGGCCAGCGCGAGCGCGGCGCCCGCCGCCGCCACGGCCGCCGAGACCAGCGGCGCGCCGCCCAGCCGCGCCAGGGCCAGCACCGGGGAGTCGGCCTGCGAGAACGCCAGCCGACCCCAGGGGAAGCCGCCGAACGGCCAGATCCCGCGCAGCTCCTCGACCGCGACCCACAGCACGACGAACACCACGAGCTGCAGCGACGCGCGGCGCCACACCGCCTCGCCGCGGCGCGCCCAGGTCCACGCGGCCCCGAACAGGGCGACGAAGCCCGCCTCGGCCACCGAGAGCGCGATCCACGGCACCGCGCCGACCGCGACGTCCGCCCAGGTGAGCAGCGGCACGAAGAACGCCAGGCCCCAGCCGAACCCCAGCAGGGCGTTCCACCGGGCGCTGTCGCGGCGCATCGCGAGGAAGAGCAGGGCCATCCCGGGGGCGGCGGCGTACCACCAGCCGAGGTCGGGGAACGCGGCCCAGGTCAGCAGGCCGCCGAGGACCGCCAGGACCGCGCTCCACCAGCGGGAGGGGTCACGGAGCGGCACCGCGCCAGGGTACGGCACCCGGCTGTCCGTCCGGTGCCACGCGGCGGTGCCCGGCGCGCGCGGCCGGGGGTGTCGGGGGCGCGGTCTCCGGACTGTGGCCTCGGGGCTCCGGGCCGCAGAGCTCCGGCCCGCAGGTCTCGGGGCCGCAGGTCTCGGGGCCGCAGGTCTCCGGGCCGCAGGTCTCGGGGCCGCAGGTCTCCGGGCCGCAGGTCTCGGGGCCGCAGGTCTCCGGGCCGCGGGCATCCGGGCCGCGGGTCAGCGGGCCAACCCGGCGGGTGTCCCGGCCGTGGGTGACGGCGTCCGCGCGTCAGCCGGCGCGCCGGCCCGGGTCGCCCCCGTCGGGGCGGGGCCGACCGACCGGCCCGCGTGTCCTTCGTACCGCACGACACCGCCTGGGGCGGTGCCCGTTCTCTAGTGAACACGCGGGCCTGGTCGGAGCCCGGCGTGGTCCGGGCGTCCTACCCCCTGGGGCGCTCACCGAGCGGCGCCTCTGCCGGACCACTGCGGAGAACCTATCGAAACGGTGGGGGGTGTCAAGGGTCCCGCGAGGCCGCCCGGGGGCGTCCCCGCAGGTCGGCAGGCGCGTCGAGGACTGTCGGATTTGTCCAGATGGTCGAGACGGTCCGGCGTGTCGTCCGGCGTGTCGCGTGGGCGCCCGCGGGCGCCCGTCCCGGGGCCGACCGGGTGACGCGCCGTCCCGCGCGGAGCAGCGGATTCACCCGTCCGCGCGACCTGGGCGGGTCCACGCGGCGCACCGGCCGCCGCTCCCGCGCGCGCTGCGTCGGCGCCCAGCGCGGCCGGCCCCGCCCCGGCCGAGCGCAGCCGGTCCCGCCGAGCGCAGCCGGTCCCGCCGAGCGCGGTCGGTCCCGCCGAGCGCGGTCGGTCCCGGCGAGCGCGGTGGCTGGGGCGGGCGCGGTCGGCTGGATCTACCGCGCTCGACGACGCGGCCGACGAGCGACGGACGTCCGGCGACGGGCGACGGGCGCCCGCGCAGGGGCCGGATCGCCGCGCGAGGTGCGCGCGAGGTGCAGGCCACGCGCGCGGGTTGCAGGCGAGGCGCGCGGGGTGCGGGCGCGCCGCGCGAGGCGCACGGGCGCGCCGCGCGGGGTGCGCGCGGGGTGGCGCCTGACTCCGGCGGGTCACCCCAGGGCGTCGTGCAGCACCACGCCCGCGCGCACCGTGCGGACGCACTCCGGGAGGGGCTCGTCGTCCCGCAGGGCCGGCAGCACGCCACCGGCACCGGCCGTCCCGTCGGGGACCCGCCACACCGCCAGGTGCGCCGGCGCGCCGACGGCGAGCACGCCCGGCACCGGGGCGCCGCCGCCCGGGTCCCCGGCGGTGCCACCGACCGCCCCTGCCACGCGCCCGCCCGCACCCCCGGCCACACTCCCGCCCGCACGCCCGACCGCCGCCCAGCCCCCGCGCGTGTGCGCCGCCAGCGCCGCCGCCAGCGGCAGCCGCTGGTCCGGGGTCCGGTGCCGCACCGCGGCACGGACCGCGCCCCACGGGTCGGTCGGCGTCACCGGGGTGTCGGACCCGAATGCGAGCGGGACGCCCGCCGCGCGCAGGTCGGCGAGCGGGTGCAGGGACGCCGCCCGTCCGCGTCCGAGCCGCGCCGCGTACATCCCGTCGTCGCCGCCCCAGGCGTCGTCGAACGCCGGCTGCACCGACGCCGTCAGGCCGAGCAGCACCAGCGCGGCCAGCGCCGGCGCGTCGAGCATGGCGGCGTGCTCGAGCCGGTGCCCGCCGGCGCGCACCGCGTCGACGCCCTCGACCTCGGCGGCCACCCGGAACCCGAGCAGCACCTCGTCGAGCGCCCGGTCGCCGATGACGTGGAACGCCGCGGGCAACCCCGCCCGGGTGGCCGACGCGACGTGGTTGCTCACCTGCTCGGCGGTGAGGTCGAGCCGGCCCGCGGGGTGCGGCCAGCCGTCGGGCGCGTCGGCGTACGGGGCGCGCAGCGCGGCCGTCCGGCTGCCGAGGGAGCCGTCGGCGGCCAGGTCCCCGCCCACGCCGGCCAGGCCCGGGACCGCGGCGGCGAGCGCGCGCACGTCGTCGGCGGTCTCGCACAGCTCGGCGCGGTACCCGACGACCAGCGGCAGCGCCGACGCCGGGTCCGCCGTCAGCGCGAGCAGCGCCGCGAGGCCCGCCCGGGTGTCCGTGTGCGGGGCGCTCTGCTCGTGGACAGCCACCACACCAGCCCGCGCGGCCGCCTCGAGCGCGCCGCGGTACCGGGCGTCCCGGACGTCGGCGGGCAGGTCTCGCAGCGCCGAGCGCGCCGCTGCGTGCGCCTCCCCCGTCACCAGCCCGTCCGCGCGCCACCCGGGTCGGTCGCGCAGGCCGAGGACCTCGGCGAACGAGGTCGACACGACGCCCGCGTGCAGGTCGACCCGGCCGAGGTACACCGGCGCCCCGCCCGCGGCGCCGTCCAGCTCCTCGCGGGTCGGCGGGCGGCCCTCGGGCCAGCCGTCCTCCGCCCAGCCCCACCCGGTGAGCGGGGCGCCGTCCGCGGCCAGCCGCCGCCCGACGGGCCCGGTGGCGGCCGCGTGCACGGCCGCGAGCACCTCCGCGAGCGAGGCGCACGCCCCGAGATCCACGCCGGACCGCACGAGCCCGGTGTCGAGCACGTGCGCGTGCGCGTCGACGAACCCGGGGGTCACCAGCGCGCCACCGAGGTCCACGACCTCGTCCGCTGCGGCCGCGAGGCCGTCGGCCTCGTCGGCGCCGCCGACCCACGCGATCGCGCCGTCCCGGACCAGCAGGGCGGAGTGGGCGTCGGCGGTCGCGGGCGCGGCGAGGACGGCAGGCGTCAGCACCGCACCGCCCCGGTACAGGGTGGTGCTCACGCGGGCACCCTAACCGGGCAGGTCACGGGCGGCCCGCGGGCGTCCGCCGCCGGGCGCCCGCCCCGTCAGGTCCCCGCGTACGCCACGACGCCGCGGCGCACCGCGGTCACCGCCTTCCGCGCCGTCTCCCGGAGCCGGGCGTCCGGGGCCGCCTTCGCGACCTGGTCCAGCACGTCGACGACCTGCTTGCACCACCGCACGAAGTCGCCGGCCGCGAGGTCCGCGTCCCGCAGCACCGCGTCGAGCCCGCGCCCGGCCGCCCACCGGTGCACCGGCGCGACCAGGCCGAGGTCGAGCGGCTGCGTCGACTCGATGCGGCGCGCGCTCTCCAGGTCGTCGAGCTCGGACCAGATGCGCGTCGTCGCGTCGAGGGCGATCCCCAGCCGGCTCGACGGCCCGCCCGGCACCGCGGGGCCGCGGTCCCGGTCGTCCCGGCGCGCGGAGTACACGACGGCTGACACCGCGGCGGCGAGCCCCGGCACGTCGAGCTCGGCCCACGCGCCGCGGCGCAGGCACTCGGCGAGCAGCAGGTCGTTCTCGGCGTAGATCCGGCGCAGCCAGCGGCCCTCGTCGGTCACCACCGTGCCGCCGTCGTCGTCGGTCGCCAGGTAGCCGAGCGAGTCGAGCACCTCGCAGATCCGGTCGAACACGACGGCGATCGAGCCGGTCCGGCCTTCGATCCGCCGGACCAGCGCCCGGTGCTCGCCCTCCAGCCGGGACCAGCGCTCCGCCCAGCGGGCGTGCTCCTCGCGGTCGGGGCACTGGTGGCACGGGTGCGCGCGCAGCTCGCGGCGCAGCGCGGCGATCGCCTCGTCCTCGTCCTCGGCGACGGCGCGCCCGCGGCGGCGGCTCGGCGCGGCCCCCGTGATCTTCCCGGCGTTGATCTCCCCGCGCAGCGTGGCCGCGAGGTCGCGCCGGTGCGAGGCGGCGCGCGGCGAGAAGCCCTTCGGCACCCGCAGCCGCCCGACGGCCCGGATCCCGTCGCCGACCTCCTGCACCGACAGCCGGCGCACCTCCCGCTCGGTGGTGAGCACCATGGGCCGCGCGCCCTCGAAGCCGCCGTGCGTGCCCGGGTCGACGACCACCGCGTAGGTGGACCGCCGGCCGCTCGGCACCGCGACGACGTCGCCGACCGACAGCCCCTGCAGGCTCTCCGCCGCCTGCTGCCGCCGGGCCGCCGCGCTCGCGCGGTGCACGCCCCGCTCCCGGTCCGAGAGCTCGCGGCGCAGCGCGAAGTACTCGCCGAAGTCCCCGAGGTGGCAGGTCATCGCCTCGGCGTAGCCCTCGAGCGCCTCGGCGTGGCTCTGCGCCTGCCGAGCGAGCCCGACGACCCCGCGGTCCGCCTGGAACTGCGCGAACGACGTCTCCAGCACCTCGCGCGCCCGGACGCGGCCGACCTGGGCCACGAGGTTCACCGCCATGTTGTAGGTGGGCCGGAACGCCGAGCGCAGCGGGTACAGCCGCTTCGACGCGAGGCCCGCCAGCGCCATCGGGTCGAGGTCGCCGCGCCCCAGCACGACCGCGTGGCCCTCGGAGTCGATCCCGCGGCGCCCCGCCCGGCCCGTGAGCTGGGTGTACTCCCCCGGCGTGATGTCGACGTGGTGCGAGCCGTCCCACTTGACCAGCTTCTCCAGCACCACGGAGCGCGCGGGCATGTTGATGCCCAGCGCCAGCGTCTCGGTCGCGAACACGACCTTGACCAGCCCGCGGGCGAACGCCTCCTCGACCGTCTCCTTGAAGGCCGGCAGCAACCCGGCGTGGTGCGCCGCGACGCCGCGGACCAGCGCGTCGACGAAGCCCCAGTAGCCGACGACGTCCAGGTCCTCCGGCGCGATCGAGGCGCACCGGGTCTCGGCGATGTACCGGATCTCCTCCGCCTCCGCCGGGGACGTCAGCCGCAGGCCGCCCGCGATGCACTGCGCCACCGCGGCGTCGCAGCCTGCGCGGGAGAAGATGAACACGATCGCCGGCAGCAGACCCGCCTCGTCGAGGACGTCGACCATGACGGGGCGCGGGACCGGCCGGGGGCCACCCCCGCCGCCCGGCCCGCCGCCGGGTCCGCCGCCCGGCCGCCGCCCGCCGGGGCCCCGGAACCCGCGGTCGCCCGCACCCCGGCGTCCGCGGTGCGGCGCGTCCGACGCGCGCTCCGCCCGGCGCAGCAGGTGCGCGAGCTCGGGGTTGATCGGCGGGTTCTTGCCCGGCGCGGTCGGGTCCACGTGCCCCGCGTACAGGTCGAGCAGGTCGTCCCGGACCAGCACGTGCTGGCCGAGCGGCACCGGCCGGTGCTCGCTCACCACCACGGCGGTGTCGCCCCGGACGGTGCGCAGCCAGTCGCCGAACTCCTCGGCGTTCGACACGGTGGCGGACAGCGACACCAGCTGCACGTCGTCGGGCAGGTGGATGATCACCTCCTCCCACACCGGGCCGCGGAACCGGTCCGCGAGGTAGTGCACCTCGTCCATCACGACGTACCCCAGGCCGTCGAGCGTGCTCGACCCGGCGTAGAGCATGTTGCGCAGCACCTCGGTGGTCATGACGACCACCGGCGCCTCGCCGTTCTGGGTGGTGTCGCCGGTCAGCAGGCCGACCTGGTCCGCGCCGTACCGCCGCACCAGGTCGTGGTACTTCTGGTTCGACAGCGCCTTGATCGGGGTCGTGTAGAACGCCTTGCGGCCGGTGGCCAGCGCGAGGTGCACCGCGAACTCGCCGACGACGGTCTTGCCCGCCCCGGTCGGGGCCGCCACGAGCACGCCGCTGCCGCGCTCCACCGCCTCGCAGGACTCCACCTGGAAGTCGTCCAGCGGGAAGTCCAGGAGCTGCCGGAACCGGGCGAGCTCGCTCTTCTCGGCCTGCGCCCGGCGCCGCGCGGCGGCGTACCGCTCGGCCGGGGACAGCTCGTCGGGCTCGGGGGTGCGTGCCGTGCTGCGTCGTGCCACGCGCACCACCCTAGGTCGGGTCGGCCGCCAGCACCCGGACGGCGCCCGGCACGACCTCCGCCAGCAGCGGCAGCGCGCCGATCCGCTCCCCGTCGGCGTGCGCCTCGGGCGGGGTCCCGCCGAGGTGCGGAGCGGGCTCCACCAGCACCCGGCGGCTCCGGATCACCTGCACCTGCGGGTGCCGCACGTGCCGGCCGGCGTACATCCCCGGGAAGATCCGCACGACCCCGGCGCGGCTGAACGGGCCCGCGACCACGACGTCGAGCAGCCCGTCGTCCAGGCGGGCGCCGGGCGCGATCCGGATGCCCCCGCCGATCCACGGGCCGTTGGCCGCGACGACCACCGTGCCCGCCGACTCCCACACGCCCTCGTCCGTGGTCAGCCGGTACCCGTAGGGGCGGAACGCCCGCAGCTCGGGGACGAGCGCGCGCACGTACCGGGCGGAGCCGCGCGGCCAGGACAGCGCGTTGGCCCGGGCGTTCACCGCCGCGTCGATGCCGCAGGACAGCGCGCCCAGGTACCACTCGCGGGCCGCCTGCGCGGGCGAGCCCACCCGCACCGCGTCGATCGTGCGGGGCCCCGTGAGCAGCGCGCGCTCGATCGCCCCGACCGACGCGGCGACGTCCCCGCGCGGCAGCCCGAGGGCGCGCGCCACGTCGTTGCCCGTGCCCCCGGCGACGATGCCGAGCGGCAGGTCCGTCTCGGCCACGACGTTCGCGCCCAGGTGCACCAGGCCGTCGCCGCCGACCACCACCAGCGCGTCCAGCCCCGCGACGGCCGCGCGGCGGGCGTGCGCCGTCGCCGTCCGCAGGTCCCGGGCCGTCAGGTCCTCCACCCGGTGCCCGCGGCGGCGGAGCGCGTCCAGCACCGCCGCCCCCACGCCGGTCCCGCGTCCCTTGCCCGCCACGGGGTTCACCACGACCCCGAGGTGGCTCACGTGGCGAGCGTCCCGTCGGCCGTGCCGGTGCTGGTCCCGGTGCCGGTGCCGGTCCCGCCGAAGCCCGCGCCGCCGCCGGCGCGCTCGGCCTCCGCCAGCCGCCGGTCCGCGCGCCGGTCGTGCAGCACGCACACGCCCAGCGCCGCGAAGTACAGCCCGCAGATGGGCAGCGCCATGACGATCATCGTGATCGCGTCCGGCGTCGGCGTCATCACCGCGGCGAACACGAACGCGAGCAGCACCGCCCAGCGCCAGCCCCTGGCCCAGGTGCTCGCCCGGACCAGGCCGACCAGGTTGATGCACACCATGACGACCGGGAGCACGAACGCCAGCCCGAACGCCAGGACGAACCGCATGACGAAGCTCAGGTAGGCCTGCGCGTCGATGAAGTTCGACGCGCCCTCCGGCGTGAAGTCCGTCAGCACCTTGACCGCGGTCGGCAGCGTCCACGCCGACAGGCCGGCGCCGGCCAGGAACAGCGGCACCGCGGCCGCGAGGAACCCGACCGCCGACCGCTTCTCCCGGCGGGTGAGCCCGGGCGTGATGAACGCCCACAGCTGGTACAGCCACCACGGGCTCGACACGATGACGCCGAGGAACAGCGCGACCTTGATCTGCATGTCGAACGCGCTGGCCAGGCCGGCGAAGTTCACCGACACCCGGCCGTCGCGACCCGCGGCCGTGTCCAGCAGCGGCTGCTGGAGCAGCTCGAACACCGGCTCGTACAGGAACCAGCCGACCACCGCGCCGACCGCCAGGCCGATCGCGGCCAGGAACAGCCGCTTCCTCAGCTCGAGCAGGTGCTCGCGCAGCGGCATCCGGCCCTCGGGGTCGGGCCGCCTCTTGCGCGCCACGGATCAGGCGCTGGGGGTGGTGCTGCCGCTCGCCGGAGGCTGGTGGCCGGGCTGGTCGAGCGAGGGCGCGGGGGACGCGGACGGGGCGGGTTTCACGACGGGGCCCTGCGCCAGCGGCGGGGCCGGGTCGGCCGTCGGGGGCGGAGTCGGCGCCGTGCGCGGCTCGTCCTCCGACAGGTCCTTGACCTCCCGCTTGAAGATGCGCAGGGACTCGCCCACGGACTTCGCCAGGTCCGGCAGCCGTCGCGCCCCGAACAGCAGGAGGATCACGACGAGCAGCACACCGATGTGCCAGGGCTTCAGGGCGTTCATGACGTTCCTGTCGGACGGGAGACGTTGACCCGTCGATCCTAACCGGCGGGACCCCCGGTGCGGGTGAGGCGGGTGCGTGCGGCTCAGCGCGTGTAGGCGCGCCAGCCCTCGCGGGTCCGGCGGTCGCGCTCACGGCGGCGGTCCCGGCGCTCGCGCGCCTGCTCGCGGAGCACCGCCCAGCGGTCCCGCGCCTCGTCGGGGTCGGGCAGCAGCGCCGCCTCCCGGGCCGCGCGGGCGGCGCGCTCGGCCTCCTGCGCCTGCTCGGCGAGCGTCGACGCGTGCTCGGCGAGCTGCCCGAGGACCTCGGACGCCTCCCGGAGCTCGGCGACGAGCGCGCGGAACCGGCGCCACAGGTCGCGGCCGAGGAAGAACGCGCCGACCAGGGTGCCGAGGACCAGCACCGACCACACGACCACCCAGACCATCGGGCCAACCTATCCCGTCAGCCCGCGGTGGGCGTGGGCTCGCCGGGGCCGGCCAGCGGGCCGTACGCGGCGAGGGCCGCACGGGCCCGGGTCGCCACGTCCTGCGCCACCTCCGGCGGCCGCACCCCCAGCACGTCGTCCGCGGCCTGCAGCAGCAGGCTGCGCAGGAACGCCCGCTGGCCGACGCGCACGTCCACCTCGAACGACCCGTCCGGCAGGTTGCGCACCTCCTCGACCGGGACCGTCTCCGCGACCCAGCGGCCCGTGCTGCGCAGGTGCAGCGTCGCCACGTCGCCCTCGAGGTCGAACCGGAACTCCGCCGTCGCGCCGCGGCCCGCGCCGGGATGCGGTTGCGCCGGCGCGTCCAGCACCTCCGCGGCGAGCACCCGGTCCAGCCGGAACAGCCGCTCGTCGCCCGCGCGCAGGCACCACGCCTGCAGGTACGACCGCTCGTCGCTCGTGGTCATCCGCAGCGGGTCCACGTCGCGGTCGCTGGTCACGTCGGAGGCGTTCACGTACCGGATCCGCAGCCGGCGGCCCGTCGCCAGCGCCCGGCGGATCTGCGCGACCACCTCCGGCCGGCCGTCGACCGCCAGCCGCACGTCGACCGCGCCCGCCGCCTCCCCCGTCGCCGCCGTCAGCTTGGCCAGCGTCGAGCGCAGCACCTCCACCTGCTCCGGGTCGAGCGTGGGACCCAGGTCCGCGACCATCGCGCGCAGCGCCGCGAGCAGCGTGACCGCCTCGCGGGTGCCGAGGCGCAGCGGCCGGGTCATCCCGCGGGACTCCGTCAGCCGGATCTCGCCGCGGTCGTAGGAGTCCGCGTCGAAGTCGATGAGGTCGTGCGGGTAGTACCCGGGCGTGCCGCTCATCCAGAGCGTGTCGACGTCCGCCATGACCTGCGACGGGGTCACCCCGAAGTGCTCGGCCAGCTGCTCGACGGACACGCCGTCGTTGCGGTCGAGGTAGCCGATCATCCCGAGCAGCCGCAGCAGCCGCTCGCTCGCCTTCTCAGCCACGGCTGGTTCCCTCGGTGTCGGTGGGGCCCTCGGTCCCGGCGGGGCCCGGGGCGCCGGCGTCGCACGACCCGTCCAGGGTCGCCGCGACCCGCAGCAGGCCGACCACGGCCTCGCGCAGCTCCGGCGGGTCCGCGACCAGCACGGCGTCGCCGTAGCCCGCCACCTCCTCGGCGAGCTCCCAGGTCGCCCGGTAGGCCACGCGCACCAGGTCCCGGTCCGCGACCGCGGCCCGCAGCGCCGGCGACGCGTCCGCCGGCAGGTCCGCCCGCTCCCCGCGCGCCCGCAGCGCCTCCGCGCGCTCGGCCCGCAGCGCCAGCACGGCCGTGCGCTCGTCGCTGACGTCCCACGACCGCAGAGCCGCCGCGGTCTGCTCCGGCGTCGGCGCGTCGAACGCCCCGGGCGCACCGACCACCCGCACCCGGCCCTCGATCCGGCTCAGCCGGAACGACCGGGTGCCGTCGCGGTCCACGTCGAAGCCCACCAGGAACCACCCGCCGCGGCGCGCCACCAGCCGCCACGGCTCGACCAGGCGCTCGCGCACCTCGCCCGTGCTCGCCGCGCGGTAGGTGAACCGCACCCGCTGCCGCGCCTGCACCGCGTCGAGCAGCGGCGGGAACGCGTCGCCCCCGGCCCGCACCCGCGGCGCCAGCCCGGCCGCGAGGTCGCTCGACCCCGATCCGGCGCCCACCGCCCGCAGCTTGGTCAGCGCCCGGGACGTGTCCGCCCGGACCGACCGGTCCTGCCAGAACTCCGCCGCCAGCGACAGCGCGCCCAGCTCGGCCGAGGTGAGCTCGAGCGGCGGCAGCGCGTACGCGTCCTGGTCGATCCGGTAGCCGATGTCGTCGCCGTGCCCCGCCGACGTCACCGTCGCCACCGGGATGCCGAGGTCGCGCAGCGTGTCCTTGTCGCGCTCGAACATCCGCTCGAAGGACTCGTCGGACGGCGCGTCGCCGTAGCCCGCGACCGTGCGGCGGATCTGCTCCTTCGTCATCCGGCCGGGCGTGTGCACCAGCGCGATGACGAGGTTGAGCAGCCGCTCGGCGGGGTGGATCTGTTCGGGCATCGGGGACAACCGTAGTGGCCGGTAGCGTGGTCCGGTGATCACATGGCGCTCGGGCACGGTGGAGCAGGTCGGACGGTCGTGGCCCGGGGCCCAGGAGCTGACCGTCGTCGTCGCCGACGGCGTGTCCGGGCCGGACCCCGTGACCGTGCGGGCGCTCGCCTACCCCGCCCTCGTCGGCGACCTGCGCGTGGGCGACTCCGTGCTGCTGAACGTGTCGGCGCTCGCGCGCGGGCTCGGCACCGGGGGCTACGCCCTCGTCGTCGCCCCCGGGTCCCCCGGCCGGCTGCCCGCCGACCCGCCCGCCGGGCCGGGCCACCTGGTCAAGGCGCGGTACACCCCGCTGCAGGCGATGGTGCTCGGCGTCGACGACCAGGAGTCGCCGCACCACGAGGTCCTGCGCGACGCCGACGACCTCGCGGGCCTGCCCGTCGTCGTCGCCGACCTGCACTCCGCCCTGCCCGCCGTCGTCGCCGGCGTCCGGTACGCCGACGCGCTGCTGTCCCACCCGGGCTCCGGCGTCCCGCCGCTCCGCGTCGCCTACGTGCTGACCGACGGCGGCGCCCTGCCCGCCTGGTTCTCCATGGCCGTCGCCGGACTGCGGGACGCCGGGTGGATCGAGGCGTGCCTCACCGCCGGGCAGGCTTTCGGCGGCGACCACGAGGCCGTCACCCTGCACACCGCCCTGCTCGCCGCGCGGCACGTCGTCGGTGCGGACGTCGTCGTCGTGGCGCAGGGGCCGGGCAACCTCGGCACCGGCACCCGGTGGGGCTTCTCGGGCGTCGCCGCCGGGGAGGCCGTCAACGCGGCGGCCGTGCTCGGCGGGCGCCCCGTGGCCTCGCTGCGGGTGTCGGGGGCCGACGCGCGGGAGCGGCACCTCGGCGTCTCGCACCACTCGCTGACGGCGTACGGGCGGGTCGCGCTGGCCCCGGCGGACGTGGTCGTGCCGGTCTTCGAGCCCGCGGCGACGCCCGGTCCGGGCGACGCCGGGTCCGCCGACGGCGCGGAGCCCGGCCTGCACGTGCCCGACCCCCAGGAGCACCTCGACGCCCACCTCGCGGCCGTCGGCCGGCGCGTGGCCCACCAGGCCCGGTCCCTCGGCGAGCCCGCCGGCCGGCACCGGCTCGTGGAGGTCGCGGCGGGCGCCGACCTGCTCACCGCGCTCGGCGGGTCGCCCGTCCGGCTGTCGACGATGGGCCGGGGGCTGGCGCAGGACCCGGCGGCGTTCCTCGCCGCCGCGGCGGCGGGCGTGCACGCGGCGCGGCTGGCGCGGGGGGTCTGAGCGCGCGAGAGGGCGCCAGCACGCGCGCGAACGCGGCTCGGCGGGAACACCGCTCAGGGGGACCCGGCTCAGCGGGAACACCGCTCAGGGGGACCCGGCTCAGCGGGAACACCGCTCGGCGGGAACACCGCTCGGCGGGAACGCGGCTCAGCGGGAACACCGCCCGGCGGGACGGCGACGCAGCGGAGCGACCTCGCGCGCCGCTGGTCGCGCACCTGCCTCGATCCCGCTCCACGAGCGCGCGCCGACTCCCCCACAGGGCGGGAGGTGTGTCTCGTCCCCAGGCTTGTGACCCGCGGCGCAAGGTGTGTCGGTGGTCGCCCGTAGGTTGGTCGTATGGCAGATGACCAGCGCGAACGCGTCGCTCCGCCGCCCGACGGGGCGGTCCTGCCGTGCGGCTGCGGGTGCACCTGCGGCGGCACTGCGCGCGCCGCCGGAACCGCCGACCCGGTGGATGCCGCCGCCGACGCGGGGGCGCGGGCCGCGGTCGTCGCGGAGTACCTGGACCCCGCGCAGCCCGACGCCTTCCGGATCCCGTCCGCGCTCGACGAGACGCCGACGGGTGTGCCCCTCGTGCGGCTGCTCAGCGCCCTGGACCTGCCGTCGCTCTCCGCGTTCGACCTGACCGAGGTCGCGGCCGCGTACCTCCGCGTCGCAGGCTGGGCGCACGCCGGGCTCGCCCGGGCCGCTGCGGCGCTGCACCGCACTCCGGACATGCCGCACCCGAGACTGACCGACCACCAGAACCGCGCCGAGCAGCTGACCATGCCCCTGCGCGCCACCGCGATGGCCCTGTCCATGCGGCTGAACCGCTCTCCGCAGGAGATGCTCGCCCTGGTCCGGGAAGGCCTCGCGTACGACCACCATCTCGCGGCCACCGGGCGCGCCCTGGCCGACGGCCGCATCGCGGTGTCCGCCGCCCGCGTCGTGGCTGCGAGCCTCGGCGAGCTGCCGTGGCAGATCGCGCAGGCCGTCGAGGACCGGGTCCTCCCGCGCGCCACCGATCGCACCACCGGCCAGGTCCGGCGCGACGTGGCCCGGGCGTTGCTGGAGGTCGACCCCGAGCACGCCGCCGACCGGCACGCCGCAGCCCAGGCCTCCCGGATGGTCACCCACCCCCGGCCGCTGCCGGACCAGATGGCGGAGATGCGGCTGGTCCTGCCCGCCCCGCAGGCCGTGGCGATCGACACCGTGCTCGAGTCCTGCGCCCGCACCGCGCGAGCGGCCGGCGACCCGCGCACCCTGGACCAGCTGCGCGCGGACGGGTTGACGGACCTGCTCCTCGCGTCGCCCGCGGACGCACTCCCTCCGATCGACCGGCCTGACACCCACGCGCCGGGCGGCGCGTCGGCGGGCAGCACGCCGGCGGGTAGCACGCCGGCGGGCACCACCCACACCGGCGCGTCGGCACGCAGCACGCCCGCCCGCAGCCGCACAACCGGCCCCCGCGACGCCCGGACCCACGTCGTCGTCACCGTGCCGCTGTCGACCCTGCTCGGCCAGGACGAGAAGCCCGCCGACCTCGCGGGGTACGGCGCGATCGACGCCACCGCCGCCCGCGCCCTCGCCCTGGGCGGCACGTGGCAGCGCCTCGTGACCGACGACCTCACCGGTGCCGTCCTGGACGTCGGACGCACGACCTACCGGCCGCCCGCCGCCCTGGCGGACCACGTCCGCTACCGCGACTGGACCTGCACCGGCCCCGGCTGCTCGGTCCCCGCAGCGCGCTGCGAGCTGGACCACACCGAACCCTGGCACCCCGAACCCGCCGCGTCAGGCGAGGATCCCGACCCGCCCGGCGCCACCAGCGACCGCAACCTCGGGCCGGTCTGCTCGCGCCACCACCACGCCAAGCACGAGCTCGGCCTCACCCTGCGCCAGCGCGAGCCCGGCGTCTTCGACTGGACCGACCCCACCGGCCACGCCTACCGGACCCGACCGGGGCTCGACGCGCCCACCGAGCACCTCACCGCGCCCCGGCGGGCGCGTGAGGTGCGCCGCGGTCGTGGCCGATCGCACCCCGGCGGCGCCGCGAGGCCCGGACCCCGGAGGGCGGACGGGGCGCCGCCTCCCAGCCCTCGGGAGACGGACGACGCGCCGCCCTTCTAGTCGCCCCGTCCGCTCCGCTGCCGCGCGGCCACGAGCGTCGCCAGGCGCTTCGCCTCGCGCCGGGCCCGCTCGCCGTCGGAGCGCTGCACGCCCATCACCGCGAGGGTGTCCCCGTCGTCGAGGTCGAGCTGGACCCACGGCCGGCCCTCGCCGAACCGGACCCAGACGATCTCGGCCCACGCGACGGTGCGGGTGCTCGCGAGGTTCCGGACCCGCAGCCCTTCGGCGGTCGGGGTGGCGGACACGGTGGCCTGCCGCCACAGGAACCCGACGATCGCGAGCCCGACGAGCGCGATGCCGCTCAGGTCGGCCGTGGACCAGCCCTCGACGCCGGTGGTGGAGAGCAGCACGATGAGCAGGGCGGTCGCCAGGGCGACGACGACGGCGAGCGTGCCGGTCACGAAGCGCGCGGCGCGCGGCCGGAACACCTCGTCGAGCGCGGGCCGCCGTCCGGCGTCGCCACGACCCCCACCGGCGCCGGCACCCCCGGACGGGCCGTCACCCGGACCCCGACCCGAGCCGGCACCCCCGGACGGCCCGTCACCCGGACCCCGACCCGAGCCGGCACCCCCGGACGGGCCGTCACCCGGACCCCGACCCGAGCCGGCACCCCCGGACGGGCCGTCACCCGGACCCCGACCGTCGCCGCGCCCCGGGACCGGACCGCCGCCGCCCCCGCCGCTCGAGCCCCGCCCCGGCTCCTCCGTCATCGCCCGTCGCCCGGGGTCAGATCCGGCAGGCGTGGATCGACGTCACGAGGATGGCCCGCGCGCCGACGTCGTACAGCGCGTCCATGACGCGGTTGGTCTCGGAGCGCCGCACCATGGCGCGGACGGCGGACCAGTCGCGGTTGTGCAGGGGCGACACGGTCGGCGACTCGAGGCCGGGGGTGATCGCGACGGCCTGCTCGACCAGCGCGGTCGGCACGTCGTAGTCCATGAGGACGTACTCGCGGGCGGTCAGCACGCCCTGGAGTCGACGCGTGAGCACGTCGAGCCCGGCGGGCTCCTCGACGCCGGCCCGGCGCACGAGCACGGCCTCCGACTTGAGGATCGGCTCGCCGAAGACGTCGAGGCCGGCCGCGCGCAGGGTGGTGCCGGTCTCGACGACGTCGGCGATCACGTCGGCGACGCCGAGCCGGATCGCGGTCTCGACGGCGCCGTCCAGCCGGACGACCTCGGACGGCGCGACGCCCTGGCTGCGCAGGTAGTCGGCGACGAGGACGGGGTAGGACGTGGCGACGCGCCGGCCGGCGACCTCGCGCACGTCGTTCATCTGGCCGGCCTGGGTGGCGAACCGGAAGGTCGACCGCGCGAAGCCGAGCTGCAGGTGCTCGGTGGCGGGCGACTCGGAGTCGAGCAGCAGGTCGCGCCCGGTGATGCCGACGTCGACGGTGCCGGTGCCGACGTAGACGGCGATGTCGCGGGGGCGCAGGAAGAAGAACTCGACGCCGTTGTCGGCGTCGGGCAGGACGAGCTCGCGGGAGTCGCGGCGCTGGCGGTAGCCCGCCTCGCGCAGCATGTCGGAGGCGGGCTCGGCGAGCGAGCCCTTGTTCGGGACGGCGATCCTCAGCACGGGGGGTTCTCCGGGGTGTTCAGGTGTGACAGGGGCGGCGGGGTCGAGCGGGCCGGGGCCGGTCAGAGGTGGGCGTACACGTCCTCGAGCGTGAGGCCCTTCGCGACCATGAGCACCTGCAGGTGGTAGAGGAGCTGGGAGATCTCCTCGGCCGTGCGGGCGTCGCCCTCGTGCTCGGCGGCCATCCAGACCTCGGCCGCCTCCTCGACGATCTTCTTGCCGATCGCATGGACGCCGGCGTCCAGCTCCTTGACGGTGCCCGAGCCTGCGGGCCGGGTGGCCGCCTTCTCGGTGAGCTCAGCGAACAGCGCGTCGAACGTCTTCACGCCCGCCAGGGTAGACGGTCGGACGCCCTCCCCCGGTCCGGCGTCCAGGGCCCGGGCGCTCACCCCTCGACCCCGGCGGCGGCGGTGACCTGCTGCGGCTCGGACTCGCGCCGGGCACGCCACCAGACGACGAAGCCCGAGATCACGACGCCCGCGTACACGAGGTACAGGAAGGCCGACGGGTAGTAGCCGGCGCTGAGCAGCAGGGGCACGCCGACGGCGTCGACGGCGATCCAGATGAGCCAGAACTCGATCCAGCCGCGCGCCATGCCGTAGGTCGCGAGCAGCGAGCCGACGAAGATCCACGCGTCCGCCCACGGACCCCACGACCCGAGGGCCTGGAAGACCAGGGCGCACACGACGGTCCCGACGACGCCGACGACCCCGAGCTGGATCCAGCCCGACCGCCCCGCCCACCGGGGCACCACGGCCGGCGCGTCGGGGTCGCCGTGCTCGCGGGCGACGCGCCGGGCCTGCGACCAGCGCACCCAGCCGTAGACCGCGACGGCGACGAAGAACACCTGGCGCCCCGCCTGCCCGTAGAGGTCGCGCGCCTGCGGGGTGTGGAACACGCCGCCGAGGAAGACGGTGAACAGCAGGACGTTGCCGACGATGCCGACGGGCCAGGCCCACACCTTGCGGCGCAGGCCGCCGAGCGCGGACGCGAGGCCGAACAGGTTGCCGATCACCTCCCGCCAGAGCACGGGGTGCCCGGCGACCACGAGCTGGGCGTCGAACAGCCAGCCGAGGACGTTCACAGCCCGCGCAGCGCGACGACGGTCGCGACCGCCGCCTCCGCCGCCTCCGCGCCCTTGTCCTCGTGCGAGCCCTCGAGCCCGGCACGGTCGAGCGCCTGGGCCTCGTCGTCGCAGGTGAGCACGCCGAAGCCGACGGGGACGCCGGTCTGCACGGCGACGTCGGTGAGGCCCGAGGTCGCGGCCTGGCAGACGTAGTCGAAGTGCGGGGTGCCGCCGCGGATGACGACGCCGAGCGCGACGACCGCGTCGTAGTCGCCGGACCGGGCGAGCCGGCCCGCCGCGACCGGGAGCTCGAACGTGCCGGGCACGCGCACCTCCCGGACGTCGGTGACGCCGGCGGCGGCGAGCGCGCGCCGGGAGCCGGCGAGCAGGCCGTCCATGACGGTGGTGTGCCAGCTGGCCGCGACGACGGCGACCCGCAGGCCGCTGCCGTCGGTGGTGATCGTGGGAGCGCCGCTGCCGCTCATCGTGCGTCCTCCGTGCGAGACGTGGTGGCCGGGCCCGAGGGGGTGGGCCCGGTGGGGGTGGGTGTGCTGGTGGGGTGCGCGTCGAGGCCGGGCAGGAGGTGCCCCATCGCCCGCGCCTTGGTGCGCAGGTAGGCCTCGTTGTGCGGGGTCCGCCCGACCTCGAGGCCGCGCACCTCGGCGACCCCGATGCCGTGGGCGGTGAGCCCGGCGACCTTCGCCGGGTTGTTGGTGAGCAGGGTGATCCGCGCGGCGCCGAGGTCCGCGAGGATCGCGGCAGCGGCGCCGTACTCGCGCCGGTCGGCGGGCCAGCCGAGGTCGATGTTCGCCTCGACGGTGTCCCGGCCCTGGTCCTGCAGGGCGTAGGCGCCGATCTTCGCGAGCAGGCCGATCCCCCGGCCCTCGTGCCCGCGCAGGTACACGACGGCGCCGCCGTCGCGGGCCGCGAGCTGCAGGGCGGCGTCGAGCTGCGGGCCGCAGTCGCAGCGCGCGGAGCCGAACGCGTCGCCGGTGAGGCACTCGGAGTGCACCCGGACGACGGGCTGCTCGGCCAGGCCCTGCGCGGCGACGAGGGCGACGTGGTCGGCGCCGGTCCGCAGGTCGCGGTAGGCGTGCACCCGGAAGTCGCCGTGCCGGGTGGGCAGGACGGCGCTGTGCGCGCGGTGCACCCGGCGCCCGGGCGCGGTCGCCGCCGCCTCGGCACCCGGCGCGGGCTCGGCGGGCAGGTCGTCGTGGGCGGTGCGCCACGCGACCAGGTCGGCGATGGTCAGCACGACGAGCCCGTGCTCGCGCGCCAGCGCCGCCGTGGCGGGCAGCCGCATCATCGTCCCGTCGTCGTGCACGAGCTCGGCGATCGCGGCGACCGGCTCGACCCCGGCGAGGCGGCACAGGTCGACCGCGGCCTCGGTGTGCCCGGCGCGGTGCAGCACGCCGCCCGGCACGGCGCGCAGGGGCAGCACGTGCCCCGGGCGGATGAGGTCCTCGGTGCCGGACGCGGGATCGGCGAGGACGTGCAGGGTGCGGGTGCGGTCGGCCGCGGAGATGCCGGTCGCCACGCCGTGCGCCGCGTCGACGGTCACGGTGTACGCGGTCCGCCGGGGGTCCTGGCTCTGCGGGACCATGAGGGGCAGGTCGAGCGCGTCGGCCCGGGCGCCGGTCATGGGCGCGCACAGGTAGCCCGACGAGTGCCGGATGGTCCAGGCGACCCACTCCGGCGTGGCCAGGGCGGCGGCCAGGATGACGTCGGCCTCGTTCTCGCGGTCCTCGGAGTCGGCGACGAGCACCGGGCGCCCCGCGCGGAGCTCCGCGAGGGCCTCCTCGACGGTGCCGAGGGCGATCGGCTCGACGGCGGTCACCGTGCCACCCCCGCCACCGCGCCGGCGGACAGCAGCCGCTCGACGTACTTCGCGAGCACGTCCACCTCCAGGTTCACCCGGGTGCCGACGGCGGCGTCCCCGAGGGTGGTCTCGGCGAGCGTCGTCGGGATGAGCGACACCCCGAACCAGTCCCGCCCGACCGCGGTCACGGTGAGCGAGACGCCGGCGACCGCGACGGACCCCTTCTCGGCGACGTACCGGGCGAGCGCCGGGTCGAGCGCGACCTCCACCTCGTCCCACCGCGGGCCGGGCGTGCGCCGCCGGACGGTGCCGACGCCGTCGACGTGGCCCTGCACGACGTGGCCGCCCAGGCGCGCGTCGGCCCGCACGGCGCGCTCGAGGTTGACCGGGGAGCCGGGCGCCAGGTCGGCGAGCGCGGTGCGCCGCAGCGACTCCGGCATGACGTCCACCGCGAAGGTGCCGTCGCCCGGCAGGTCGGTGACGGTGAGGCAGACCCCGGACACCGCGATCGAGTCGCCGTGCTGGGCGTCCGAGGTGACCAGCGGGCCGCGCAGCACGAGCCGCGCGTCGCGGTCCTCCCCCGCGGCGTCGCCGCCGCCCGCCCCGCCCGGGGCGAGGTCCAGCTGCACGACGGTGCCGACCTCCTCGACGATGCCGGTGAACATCAGCGCTCCTCCTCCTCGACGTCGGCCACGACGAGCACGTCGGGCCCCAGCTGTCGCACCTCGCGGGTCCGCAGCCGCAGCGCGTCCCCGATCGTCCCGATGCCCAGGTCGGCCACCGCGGGCCGGCCCGCGCCCAGCAGCACCGGGGCCACGTAGGCGTGCACCTCGTCCACGACCCCGGCGCGCAGGAACGCCGCGGCGAGCGTCGGGCCACCCTCGACGAGCACCCGGCGCGCCTCGCGGGCGTGCAGCGCGGCCAGCGCCACGCGGGGGTCGCGGGTCCGCAGGTGCAGCACCTCGCCGCCCGGGCCGGCGAGCCGTCCGCCGGCCGGCAGGTCCCGCGCCCCGACGACGACCCGCAGCGGCTGGTGCGCGGCCAGGGTCCCGTCGGCGGCGCGCGCGGTGAGCGCGGGGTCGTCCGCCAGGGCGGTGCCGGTGCCGACGACCAGCGCGTCCACCTCGGCGCGCAGGGCGTGCGCGTGCCCGCGGGCCTCGGGCGAGGTGATCCACCGGCTCGACCCGTCCGGGGCGGCGACGCGGCCGTCGAGCGTGGCGGCGAGCTTGAGGGTCACGTGCGGGCGCCCGCGCTCGACGGCGCGCAGCCACGGGCCGAGCAGCTCCCGTCCGGCGGCCTCCTCGACGCCGAGCACGACGTCGACGCCGGCCGCGCGCAGCCGCGCCGCGCCCCCGGCGGCGGCCGGGTTGGGGTCCGGCACGGCGACGACGACGCGCGCCACGCCGGCCTCCAGCAGGGCGGCCGAGCACGGCCCGGTGCGGCCGGTGTGGTCGCAGGGCTCGAGCGTCACGACGGCGGTCGCGCCGCGGACGTCGTGCCCCCGGGCCCGGGCGTCGGCGAGCGCGGCGACCTCGGCGTGCGGGGTCCCGGCGCCGCGGTGCCAGCCCTCGCCCAGGACGCGGGCCCCGGGGGCGAGCAGCACGCAGCCGACGCGCGGGTTCGGCCCGTGCGCGGGCCCGCGGCGGGCCAGGTCGAGGGCGCGCAGCATCGCGTCCCGCTCGACCTCAGCCGGCTCGACCGCCGTCCGCGTGCCCACTCCCGCTCCCTCCGACCGACAGGTCTCCGGGGTGCGGGCGGCGCACGGGTGCACGACGTCCACGGCGCACCCGGCTCACGCCGAGCACGCCGCCACGACTCCTCCCATCCGGACTTTCACCGTCGGTCCTGGAGTTCCACCAGGTCAACCGCTCGCGCCGTGAGGCGTCTGCGGGTCGCGGACTGTCACCGCCGGCTCGGACTTTCACCGACCCCGGAGCACGTGTGTGTGTTCTACCGAACGATGATGCCACACGCGGCATTCCCGCTCGCGCGGGGCCGAGGTCGGCGGCGGGTCGCGCCGCGCGCGAGGGCGCTGGTCGTGGCCTCCGGTCGTGCCGGGTCGTCCGGCTGCCGGTCGCGGGCGTCAGCGCAGCGCCAGCGCGCCGTCCGCCAGCCCGCGGAGGGCGTCGATCTCCGCGTTCGGGTCGTCGGCCCCGTACACGGCGGACCCCGCGACGAACACGTTCGCGCCGGCGGTGGCGACGGTCTCGACCGTGTCGCGGGACACCCCGCCGTCGACCTGGATCCAGGTGTCCGCGCCCTGCTGGTCGATCGCGGCGCGCAGCCGGCGGATCTTGGGCAGCGTGCCCTCGATGAACGCCTGGCCGCCGAACCCGGGCTCGACCGTCATGACGAGCACCATGTCGAACTCCGGGAGCAGGTCCAGCAGCGGCTCGACGGGCGACGCCGGCCGCAGCGCGATGCTCGCCCGGGCGCCGGCCCCGCGGATCTCGCGGGCCAGCCGGACGGCGGCCTGCGCGGCCTCGGCGTGGAACGTGACGGACGCGGCGCCGGCGTGCGCGTAGTCGACGGCCCACCGGTCGGCGGCCTCGATCATGAGGTGCACGTCGATCGGCACCGGCGACACCTCGATGATCCGCCGCACGACGGGCAGGCCGAGCGTGAGGTTCGGGACGAAGTGGTTGTCCATGACGTCCACGTGCGCCCAGTCCGCCCGGCTGATCCGGTGCAGGTCGCGCTCGAGGTTCGTGAAGTCGGCGGACAGGATGCTGGGGCTGATCTGCGCGTGCACCCGCCCAGGGTATCGGCGCCCGCCGCGGCCCGCCGGTCGCCCCGTCGCCGGGGTGGTCAGGCCGTCCGGCGCAGCAGCGTGAGGTGCATCGCGTCGGTGCCGTGCGCGTGCGGCCAGAGCTGCGCGTCGTCCCGCTCGGGCAGGTCGAGACCGGGCGCGATGCCGTGCAGCACCGCGGGCGCGTCCAGCACCTCGACCTCGAGCCCCGCCTTGCGGGCGGCGCGCGTGGCGTCGAGCACGGCGAGCCGGGTCTCGGCCAGCACGGGCGAGCACGTCACGTAGGCGACGACCCCACCCACCCGCACCGCGCGCAGCGCCGACCCGAGCAGGTCGCGCTGCAGGACGGTCAGCTGGGCGAGGTCCGACGGCGTCCGGCGCCAGCGCGACTCCGGGCGACGGCGCAGCGCCCCCAGGCCCGTGCACGGGGCGTCGAGCAGCACGCGGTCGTAGCCGCCGGGCTCGGCGTCGCCGACCTCGCGCCCGTCGCCGACCCGCACGTCCTCCACGGCACCGTCCGGCGCCGCGGACACGGCCTGCCGGACGAGGCGGGCGCGGTGCGGCTGCACCTCGTTGGCGACCAGCCGCGCGCCGCGCTCCCCCGCGAGGGCGGCCAGCAGCGCGGCCTTGCCGCCGGGACCGGCGCACAGGTCGAGCCAGCGCGCGTCCGGGCCGTCGAGCGGCGCGTCGACCAGCGCGAGCGCGACCAGCTGGCTGCCCTCGTCCTGCACGCCGGCCGTCCCGGCGCGCACGGCGGGCAGCCCGGCCGGGTCGCCGCCGCCCGCGAGCGTGACCGCGGTCGGCGACCACCGGCCGGGGGCGGCGTCGGGGCCGGCGGCGGCCAGCAGGTCGTCGCGGTCGACGAGCCCCGGGCGCGCGACGAGCGACACCCGCGGCGCCTCGTTGTCCGCGGCGAGCAGCGCGCCGAGCTCGTCGGCCTGCCGCCCGTGGCCGACCAGGGCCTCGCGCAGCGCGCGGGTGACCCAGGCGGGGTGGCTGTCGACCGCCGACAGCCGGGCGACCGGGTCCGTCCCCGCCGGGTCGGCGGCGTCCCCGATGCGCTCCAGCCACACGTCGAGCGGCTCGCGGGAGACCGCCCGCAGCACCGCGTTCACGAACTGCGCGGGCCCCGCGCCGACCTGCTCGCGCACGAGCCCGACCGTCTCGGACACCGCGGCGTGCGGCGGCACGCGCATGCCGAGCAGCTGGTGGGCGCCGAGCCGCAGCGCGTCGAGCACCGGCGGGTCGACCTGGTCGAGCGAGCGCCCCGTGCACTGCGCCAGGACCGCGTCGTACCGCCCCTGCAGCCGCAGCGTGCCGTACGCCAGCTCCGTGGCGAAGCCGGCGTCCCGGCCCCGGATGCCGCGCTCGCGCAGCAGCGGGGGCAGGACGAGGTTCGCGTAGGCGTCGGAGTCGGCGACGGTGCGCAGGACGTCGAACGCCGCGGTGCGTGCCGGGTCGGACGACCGGCGGCGGGCCGACGGCGCGGCGGCGGTGCGCTCGCGCGGGGACTGCCGGGACGCCGGGCGCTGCCGCCCGGCCGCGTCGCGGTGCGAGCCGGACGCGCCCTGCCCCGCGGAGCGACGGCGCTCGCCGCCCTGGCCCGACGATCCCGGCCGACCGCCGTGGCCGCCCCGACCGCCCGGGCGACCCCCGCCGCCCTGATCGCCTCGCTCGCTCACGCGTGCACCCCCTGGCCGGCCGCATCGTCTCGGCCCAGCACCGTGCCCTCGCCGAGCCGGGCGCCCCGGGCCCAGTCGGCCGCGGCCATCGCCCGCTTCCCCGCGGGCCGCACCTCCCCCAGCCGGACGGCGTGCGTGCCGGTGCCCACCAGCACCTCGCCGCGCCCGACGCGCACCGCGCCGGGGGCCAGGTCCGTCACCTCGGGCACGAGCCGGACCGGGCCGAGGCCGAGGCGCGCGCCGTCGGGCAGGGTGGTCCACGCGCCCGGCGCGGGCGTGCAGCCGCGCACCCGGCGGTCGACGGCCATGGCGGGGTGCTGCCACCGCACGCGGGCGTCCTCGGTCGTGAGCCGCGGCGCGAGGCTGACGCCGTCGGCGGGCTGCGGGACGGGCGTGAGGACGCCGTCCTCAAGCGCGTCGAGGGTCTTCACCAGGAGGTCGGAGCCGGCGGCGGCGAGCCGCCCGAGCAGGTCGCCCGAGGTGTCCAGCGGCCGGATGGTCTCGGTGAGCGTGCCGAGCACGGGCCCGGTGTCCAGCCCGGCCTCGAGCAGGAACGTCGACGCCCCGGTGACCTCGTCGCCGGCGATGATCGCGTGCTGCACGGGCGCGGCGCCGCGCCAGGCCGGCAGGACCGAGAAGTGCAGGTTGACCCAGCCGAGCCGCGGCAGGCCGAGGACCGCCGGCGGCACCAGGTTGCCGTAGGCGACGACGGGCGCGGCGTCGGGGGCGATCTCCGCGATCCGCGCCTGCGCCTCGGGGTCCTTCAGCGTCGCCGGCGTGAGCACCTCGAGGCCCGCCTCGAGCGCGCGCTCCTTGACCGGGCTCGGCGTCAGCGTCCGGCCGCGGCCCGCGCGGGCGTCGGGGCGGGTGAGGACGGCGACGACCTCGTGGCGGGAGGCGAGCAGGGCGTCCAGGGAGGGCAGCGCCACCGCGGGCGTCCCGGCGAAGAGCAGGCGCATGGGCACCGATCCTAGTGCCGCCCTAGTGCGGCGCCGGTCGGGACCCGAGCCCCGGGGAGCAGCAGCGGCCGCTCGCTGCCGTCAGCCCGCCCGCCTCCCGCCGTCAGCCCGGCAGCACCCCGCGCGCGACCAGGTCCGCCCGCAGCGCCTCCGCACCCGTGAACAGCACCGCCTGGTACCCGAGCGCCGCGGCGCCGGCGACGTTGGCGGGGCTGTCGTCGACGAACACCGTGCGCGCCGGCTCCAGCCCGTGCCGCTCGGCGAGCACCGCGAAGATCCTCGGGTCCGGCTTGACGACGCCCTCCCGCCCCGACACGACGACGGCCTCCAGCCGCCCGATGACGGGCGCGACCGTCTCGCCGTGGTGGTAGGTCTCGGCGGACCAGTTCGTGAGCCCGAGCACCCGCACGCCCGCGGCCCGGAGGTCGTCGACCACCGCGGCGCTGCCCGGCACCGGTCCCGGCAGGGCGTGCGCGAACCGCTCGACGTACAGGTCGACGGTCGCGGCGTGCTCGGGGTGCGTGCGCGCGACCTCGTCGCGGGCCTCCTGCCAGGACCGGCCGGCGTCCTGCCGCAGGTTGAGCGCCGGGAAGTCGACGTCGGCGAGGAACCGCTCGACCTCCGCGTCGGTGAGCATGCCGTCGAAGGCCCGCTCGGCCTCCCAGCGCACCAGGACGTTCCCCAGGTCGAACACGACGGCGTCGACGGCGGTCACAGCATCTCCTCCGGGTCGAGCCGCACGCGCACCGTCCCGCCCTCCCGGCGGGCGCTGCGGACGGCGAGGGACGCGGCCAGCGACCGCGCGAGGGACCGCCCGTGCGTCACGGGCACCCGGACGAGGGTGCGCACGGGCGGGTCGAGCGACTCCTGCACGGCGGCGGCGCCGGCCGCGAGGGGTTCGGGCAGCGGGACGGGGCCGAGCACGTCGGAGCCCTCGGGCAGCTCGACGCGCGCGAGCACGGCGGCGACGACCTCCCGGGTGCCGATCAGCTCGGCGACCCGGACGACCGGCGGCAGCCGCACCTCCGCGCGCTCGGCGAGCTCGCGCTCGGCCAGGCCCACCGGGTCCCAGCGCACGAGCGCCTGCGTGGGCCGCTCCGCGCCGTCGCCGACGAGCAGCACGACGCCGCCGTCCCGGGACGACCGGACGAGCGCCGCCGCGGCGAGCCAGCGGCGCAGCGCGTCCTCGGTGGCGCGCAGCGAGGTGGACCCGGTCGTGACGGCGGCGTCCAGCAGCACGGCCGCGGCGTAGCCCCCGGGCGCGACGGGCTCGGCGCCGATCGTCGACACGACCAGCGCGGGCCGGTCCGGCACCTCAGCCAGCACGCCGGAGCGCGCGCCGGAGTGCCGCACCGTCACCCCGGGGAACGCGCGGCCGAGCTCCTCCGCGGTGCGGTCGGAACCGACCGCGACGGACCGGAACGTGCCGTTCCCGCACGCCTCGCACCGCCACCCGATCGCCAGGCGGCCGCACCACCGGCACTGCGCGGTCCCGTCGCCGGAGGTCAGCGCGAGCGGCCCGTGGCAGTGCGTGCACCGGGCGATCTCCCGGCACCGCGCGCAGGCGACCGCCGGGAGGTAGCCCGCCCGCGGCACCTGGACGAGCACCGGCCCGTCGGCGAGCCGGTCACGGATCGTGCGCCACGCCTCGCCGGGGAGCCGCGCGGCCGCCGCGGCGCCCTCGCGGGCCAGCTCGACGCTGGTGAGCGCGCGGACCCGCGGCGTGCGGGCGCGCACGACGTCCCGGTCGGCCGCGACGGCCCGGACCCAGCCGGACGCGACGAGCGCCTGCACCTCGGTCGAGCGGGCGTGCGCCGCGAGCAGCAGGCCGCAGCCCTCCAGCTCGGCGCGCAGGCCGAGGACCTCGCGGACGTGCGGGTACGGGGCGCGGGGCTCGGCGTGCAGGTCGTCGCCGTCGTCCCAGCACACCGCGAGACCGAGGTCCCGGACGGGCGCGAACGCGGCGGCGCGGGTGCCGACCACGACCCGGGCGTGGCCGCGGAGCACGGCGAGGAACGCGCGGTACCGGCGCGCCGGGCCGTCGTCCGCCATCAGCCGGACGTGGCTCGCGTCGGTGCCGTCGGGGGTCCACGCGGGCACGCCCGCCGCCACCAGCGCGGCGCAGACGCGGTCGACGTCGCGGGCGTCCGGGACGACGACGAGGGCGCCGCGGCCGCTCGCCAGCGTGGCCCGGGCGGCCTCGGCGACGCCGTCGGGCCAGCGCTCCCCCGGCGGGCCGGGCAGCGCGGACCACGCGGCGCGCGGGGAGCCGCCGGCGGCGAGGTGGGCGAGGAACGCGGGGCCGCCGCGGTAGGGCGCCCATGCGGGGGCGGGGGCGGGCGCAGGCGCAGGGGTGGTCGCAGGGCCGAGGATGGGCGCGGGGGCGGCACCGTCGGGCGCGGGCGCGGCACCGTCGGGCGCAGGCGCGGTCCCGACCCCCGGCGCGACGGCCGGCGGCACCTCCCCCTCGGTCCGCGCGTGCCGGGGCGGCACCGCGAGCCGCAGCACGTCGGCGAGCGTCCCGGCGTACCGGTCCGCCACGGCCCGGGCCAGCCTCCCGACCGTCGGGGTCAGCACGGCCTCGGGCGACACCACCCGCCGCAGCGGCACGAGGGCGCCGTCGTGCTCTGGCTCGGCAGTCCGGTCGAGCACGTACCCGTCGACGTCCTGCGACCCGAACCGGACCTTCACCCGCGTGCCCGGCACCGCGGCGTCGGCGAGCGTCGCCGGCACGAGGTACTCGAACGGCCGGTCCAGGTGCGCGGGCGCGAGCTCGACAGCGACCCGCGCCACGGGCAGCTCGGCGGCGGGCTCGACGTCGACGTCCCGCGCGCGGGCGCGCCGCCGCGGCCGGGTGGCAGCGCCGGCCCCGCGCGCACCAGCGCCCCGCGCGCCGCCGGACGTCCCCGCGGCGCCGACCCCGTCGAGGGGGGGGGGGGGGGGGGGGTGGGGGATGGGGGGGGGGGGAGCGAGGGGGGG
>NZ_JBYTEP010000012.1:0-48256 GCF_058792015.1 Cellulomonas sp. EB106-03-03-XG116 | reverse complement strand
ACGTCCTTCGTCGGCAGCGTCAGATGTGGAGAAGAGACAGGAGCAGCGTCGGCTGCTCGGGCACGGGACCGGCGGCCGCCGGGTCGGGTCCGTCCGCCACGCGGTCGCTCAGGACAGGGCGGAGCGCAGGGCGTCCACGCGGTCGGTGCGCTCCCAGGTGAACTCGGGCAGGGCCCGGCCGAAGTGGCCGTAGGCGGCGGTCTTCCGGTAGATCGGCCGCAGAAGGTCGAGGTCCCGGATGATCGCGGCGGGGCGCAGGTCGAACACCTCGCGGATCGCCGCGGTCAGGCGGTCGACCGGCACCGTCTCGGTGCCGAAGGTCTCCACGTACAGGCCGACGGGGTGCGCCTTGCCGATCGCGTACGCGACCTGGACCTCGCAGCGGCGGGCCAGGCCCGCGGCGACGACGTTCTTGGCGACCCAGCGCATCGCGTACGCGGCGGAGCGGTCGACCTTCGACGGGTCCTTGCCGGAGAACGCGCCGCCGCCGTGCCGGGCCATGCCGCCGTAGGTGTCGACGATGATCTTGCGGCCGGTCAGACCGGCGTCGCCCTGGGGCCCGCCGACGACGAACTGCCCGGTCGGGTTCACGAGCAGCCGGTAGTCGCTGACGTCCAGGTCCAGGCCGGCGGACTCGAGCACCGGCGCGACGACGTGCTCCGCGATGGCCGGTGCGAGCTCGGTCTCCAGGTGCACGCCCGGGCCGTGCTGGGTCGACAGCACGACGGTGTCGAGCCGCACGGCGCGGTCGCCGTCGTAGCCCACGGTCACCTGGGTCTTGCCGTCGGGGCGGAGGTTCGGGACCACGCCCTCCTTGCGGACGAGCGCGAGGCGCTCCGCGAGCCGGTGCGACAGCCAGATCGGCAGCGGCAGCAGGCTCTCGGTGTCGTCCGAGGCGTAGCCGAACATCAGGCCCTGGTCACCCGCGCCCTGCAGGTCCAGCGGGTCGTGGTCGGACGCGTCCTGGCGGGACTCCCACGCCTTGTCGACGCCCTGGGCGATGTCGGGCGACTGCTGGCCGATCGACACGGACACGCCGCAGGAGTCGCCGTCGAAGCCGATGTCGGAGGACGTGTAGCCGATGCCCCGGACGACCTGCCGGATGATCTGCGGGATCTCGACGTAGGCGGTCGTGGTGACCTCGCCCGCGACGTGCACCAGGCCGGTGGTGACCATGGTCTCGACCGCCACGCGGGCGGTGGGGTCCTGCTCCAGGATCGCGTCGAGGATCGCGTCGGAGATCTGGTCGCAGACCTTGTCCGGGTGCCCCTCCGTGACGGACTCGGACGTGAAGAGGCGCATGTCGGCGATCGTCATGCGCACAGGCTAGCGGGGCGCGGGGACAACCCGGGTCAGGCGGGCAGCACGCGGACGACGGCGTCCCAGAGCCCGTCGGCCACGACGTCCTTGCTGCCCTCGGCGGTCGCGACGACCTCGCCCGCGGCGTCCAGGACCGTCACGGCGTTGTGCTCGGCGCCGAACCCGAGGCCCCCGCCGACGGCGTTCACCGCGAGCAGGTCGGCCCCCTTGCGCCGTGCCTTGGCCCGGCCGTGGTCCAGCACGCCGCCGGTGTCGTCGCCCGTCTCGGCCGCGAAGCCGACGACGACCTGGCGCCCGCCGTCCGCCCGTGGCGGGTCGGCGACCAGCCCGGCGAGCACGTCGGGGTTCTGCACCAGCTCCAGCGGCGGCACGGAGCCGTCCGCCTGCTTCTTGATCTTGTGCGCGGACCCCGTCGCGGGCCGGAAGTCGGCGACGGCGGCGGCCATCACGACGACGTCGGCGTCGACCGCCGCGGCGCGCACGGCGTCCTGCAGCTCGGCGGTGGTCTCGACCTCGACGACCCGCACCCCCGCCGGCGGCCGCACGCCGAGGTGCGCGGCGACCAGCGTCACCCGGGCGCCGCGCGCCTGCGCGGTCCGGGCCAGGGCGACGCCCTGCTTGCCCGAGGACCGGTTGCCGAGGAACCGCACGGGATCCAGCGGCTCGCGGGTCCCGCCCGCGGACACGACGACGGTGCGCCCGGCGAGGTCCTGCGGCCGGGGCTTGCCCTCGGGGTCGACCAGGGCGAGCGCGGCCGCGGCGATCGCGTCCGGCTCGGGCAGGCGGCCGGGGCCGCTGTCGGCGCCGGTCAGCCGGCCGGAGTCCGGGTCGAGCACGTGCACGCCGCGCTCGCGCAGCGTGGCGACGTTGGCCCGGGTCGCCGGGTGCTGCCACATCTCGGTGTGCATCGCCGGCGCCAGGAGCACCGGGCACGTCGCGGTCAGCAGCGTCGCCGCGAGCAGGTCGTCGGCGCGTCCCGAGGCCGCGCGGGCCAGCAGGTCCGCGGTGGCGGGCGCGACCACGACCAGGTCGGCCCGGCGCCCGAGCCGCACGTGGGCGACCTCGGGCACGTCGTCGAACACCTCGGACGTCACCGGGTGCCCGGACAGGGCCTCCCAGGTGGCGCGCCCGACGAACTCCAGGGCCGCCCGGGTGGGCACGACGCGGACGTCGTGCCCCGCCTCGGTGAACGACCTCAGGACGTGGGCGGCCTTGTACGCGGCGATGCCGCCGGCGACGCCGAGGACGATGCGCACGTCAGCGCGGGAGGCTCAGGCCTCGTTCGGGGCGACCGTCAGCAGGCCCGCGTCGATCTCGCGCATCGCGATGGACAGCGGCTTCTCCTGCGGGCGGGTCTCCACCAGCGGGCCGACGTACTCGAGCAGGCCCTCGTTGAGCTGCGAGTAGTACGCGTTGATCTGGCGCGCGCGCTTGGCCGAGTAGATGACCAGCGCGTACTTGGAGTCGGCGCGCTCGAGCAGGCGGTCGATCGGCGGGTCGGTGATGCCGATGGGCTCGGCGACGGTTCCGGACACGGTGGCTCCCGTAGTCGAAGGGGGTGGGGACTGCCGATCAGTCTACAGCCGCGGGCAGGCCCATCAGCGCGACCAGCTCGTCCGTGGCGCGCCGGACGTCGTCGTTGACCACGACGTGGTCGAACTCGGGCTCCGCGGCCATCTCGACCTCGGCGGTCGCGAGCCGGCGCGCGCGCTCCTCCGCGTCCTCGGTGCCGCGCCCGACGAGCCGGCGGACCAGCTCCTCCATCGACGGCGGGGCGAGGAACACGAACTGGGCCTCGGGCATCGTCGTCCGGACCTGGCGCGCGCCCTGCAGGTCGATCTCCAGCAGCGCGGGCTCCCCGGCGGCCAGCCGCTCCTCGACGGGCCGCCGGGGGGTGCCGTAGCGGTTGCGGCCGTGCACCACCGCCCACTCGAGCAGCTCGCCCTCGGCGACCATGCGGTCGAACTCCTCGGGCGTGACGAAGTGGTAGTGCAGGCCGTCGACCTCGCCCGGCCGCGGGGACCGGGTCGTGGCCGAGACGGAGAGCCAGACCTGCGGGTACCGGGCCCGGAGGTCGGCGGACACGGTGCCCTTGCCGACGGCGGTCGGTCCGGCGAGGACGGTCAGCCGGGCGCGAGGCGTCGTCATGCTGCTCTGGTGCTCCTGGAGTTGTGCGGCCCGGGGGCCGGCGTCTGGGGCGCCGCCGGTCACCCGAACCGGTCGACGAGCGCCTTCACCTGGTGCGGGCCGAGGCCACGCACGCGGCGCGTCTCCGAGATCCCGATCTCGGAGATGATCTGGCGTGCCTTGACCTTACCCACTCCCGGGAGGGACTCGAGCAGGGCGAGCACCTTGAGCTTGCCGATGGTCTCGTCCTTCTGGCCCTGGGCGATCACCTCGGACAGCGTGCCCTGCGAGTACTTCAGCCGGTTCTTGACCTCCGCGCGGGCCTGGCGCGCGGCGGCGGCCTTCTCGAGCGCCGCTGCGCGCTGCTCGGGGGTGAGAGTCGGAAGTGCCACGTGAGTCACCTTCTCATCACTGTCTGGAGGCAGGGACATGGAACAAGCATGATCCCCGCGGTCCCCGGTGCGACGTCGCCCCCGGGACCTGGGGCCCATCTCCCGAGGATGGCACGGGAAGGGCGAACCGGCACGTCCCGGCAGCGTGTCGCGCCGAAGACGCCCCGGACCCGTCG
Organism: Cellulomonas sp. EB106-03-03-XG116; assembly: GCF_058792015.1. Classification (NCBI taxonomy): domain Bacteria; kingdom Bacillati; phylum Actinomycetota; class Actinomycetes; order Micrococcales; family Cellulomonadaceae; genus Cellulomonas; species Cellulomonas sp. EB106-03-03-XG116. Next base: position 44,241 of record NZ_JBYTEP010000012.1, on the reverse strand, counting down.
CTCGGGGCAACGGGTCCGGGGCGCGGAGCGCGCGGGCGCGAGGTCGTCACACCGGTACGAGGTCGGCACTCGTTCCCGCCGACCTCGTCGCGATGTGACGACCTCACCGGCCCCGGGGGCCGGCGGCGCCCCGACGGCTCGCGCGTCAGCGCAGCGCGGCGCCCGCCGCGTCCGCGGCCGCGCGGGCGGCGTCCCGCAGGGCGCCGACGCCCGGTCCGGCGGCCAGCACGCCGCGCGAGGACGACGCCAGCACGGCCGACCGCGCGTCGCCGAACACCGCGGCCAGCTCCGCGGGCCCGGCGCCCTGCGCCCCCACGCCGGGGGCCAGCAGCGGCCCGCGCACGGCCGCCAGGTCGACGCCCAGCCGGGCGGCCGCGTCGCCGGTGGTGGCGCCGACGACCAGGCCGATCGAGCCCAGCGCCTCCCCCGCCGCCACGCCGCCGTCCGCGAGCTCCGCCGCGTTCGACTCCGCGGCCGAGCGCGCCACCCGGTCCGCCACGGCCACGCCGTCGGCGCCCCGCGCGTGCTGCACCTCGGGCCCCTCGGGGTTCGAGGTGAGCGCGAGCACGAACAGCCCCCGCCCGGTGGCGAGCGCCAGGTCCACGGCGGGCGCGAGCGAGCCGAAGCCCAGGTACGGCGACACCGTGAGCGCGTCGCCGGCGAGCGGCGAGCCGTCCCGGAGGAACGCGTCCGCGTAGGCGCCCATGGTCGACCCGATGTCGCCGCGCTTGGCGTCGACCACGACCAGCGTCCCGGTGTCCCGGCCCGCCGCGACGACCTCCTCGAGCGCCGCGACGCCCGCGGAGCCGTGCCGCTCGAAGAACGCCGCCTGCGGCTTCACGGCGGCGACCCGGCCGCCCACGGCCTCCATGACGGTCAGCGCGAACCGGCGTACGCCCTCGGCGCTGTCCGGCAGCCCCCACGCGTCCAGCAGGGACGCGTGGGGGTCGATGCCGACGCAGAGCGGTCCGTGCTCGGCCATCGCCGCCGCGAGGCGGGCGCCGAACGGCCTCACGCGACGACCCCGGCACCACCGGCGACGGACGCGCCCGCGGCCGCGGCGGCGCGGCGGCCCGCCGTCGCGGCGTCGTGCTCCTGCAGGCTCGCGACGCCGAACGGCCCGGCCAGCGCGGCCTCGATGCCCTGCACCGCGGCGCCGAGCTGCTGCACGGTCGTGACGATCGCCTTGTCCGCCGCCGTGGTGGCCGCGCGGATCTCGTAGCCGTCGGCGCGCGCGCCCTGGCCCGACGGCGTGTTCACGACGATGTCGACCTCGCCGGCCGAGATGAGGTCGACGATCGTCGGCTCCCCCGCCGGCCCGCGGCCCGAGGAGAACTTCCGCACGACGGTCGAGGCGATGCCGTTGCGCTTGAGCACCGCGGCGGTCCCGTCGGTGGCCAGGATCTCGAAGCCCAGCTCCTGCAGGCGCTTGACCGGGAACACGATCGACCGCTTGTCGCGGTCGGCGACCGAGATGAACGCCCGGCCGGAGGTCGGCAGGCCGCCGAACGCCGCGGACTGCGACTTGGCGAACGCCGTCGGGAAGTCGGTGTCGAAGCCCATGACCTCGCCGGTGGACCGCATCTCCGGACCGAGCACGGTGTCGACCACGGTGCCGTCGGCGGTGCGGAACCGCTTGAACGGCAGCACGGCCTCCTTGACGGCGATCGGTGCGTCCAGGTCGATGACGCTCGCGTCCTCGGCCGGCAGCACGCCCGAGGCCCGCAGGTCGGCGATCGACCGGCCGGTCATCACCAGCGCCGCCGCCTTGGCCAGCGGCACGCCCGTCGCCTTGGACACGAACGGCACGGTGCGGGACGCACGCGGGTTCGCCTCGAGGACGTAGAGCACGTCGGACACCAGCGCGAACTGGATGTTGAGCAGGCCGCGGACCCCGACGCCCTTCGCGATGGCCTCGGTCGACACGCGGATCCGCTGCAGCTCCGACTCGGACAGCGACACCGGGGGCAGCACGCACGCCGAGTCGCCGGAGTGGATGCCGGCCTCCTCGATGTGCTCCATGACGCCCCCGAGGAACAGCTCGGTGCCGTCGTACAGCGCGTCGACGTCGATCTCGATCGCGTCGTCCAGGAACCGGTCGATGAGCAGCGGGGGCAGCGCGCCGCCGCGGGCGGTGGCCTCGGCCAGCGCGCGCTCGACGTACTCGGTCAGCTGCTCGTCGGAGTAGACGATCTCCATGCCGCGGCCGCCGAGCACGTACGACGGGCGCACGAGCACCGGGTAGCCGATCCGGGCGGCGGTCTCCCGCGCCACCGGCAGCGTGGTCGCGGTGCCGAACGCCGGCGCGGGCAGCCCCGCGGCGGCGAGCACGGCGCCGAACGCACCGCGGTCCTCCGCGGCGTCGATCGCGGCCGGCGGGGTGCCGAGGATCGGCAGGCCGGCGTCCTCCAGGCGCTGCGCGAGCGACAGCGGGGTCTGGCCGCCGAGCTGCACGATGATCCCGGCGACCGGGCCGGCGGCCTTCTCGGCCTCGTAGACCTCGAGGACGTCCTCGAAGGTCAGCGGCTCGAAGTACAGCCGGTCCGCGGTGTCGTAGTCCGTCGACACGGTCTCGGGGTTGCAGTTGACCATGACGGTCTCGTACTCGCCCTTGAGCGCCAGCGTCGCGTGCACGCAGGAGTAGTCGAACTCGATGCCCTGGCCGATGCGGTTCGGGCCCGAGCCGAGGATGAGCACCGCCGGGCGCTCGCGCGGGGCGACCTCGGTCTCCTCGTCGTAGGACGAGTAGTGGTACGGCGTCCGGGCCGCGAACTCGGCGGCGCAGGTGTCGACCGTCTTGTAGACCGGGCGGACGCCGAGCGCCTGGCGCACCTCGCGCGCCACGTCCTCGCCGATCCCGCGCAGCTGCGCGACCTGGACGTCGGACAGGCCGTGCCGCTTGGCCCTGCGCAGCACCGCGGCGGTCAGCTCGGGCGCGGCGGCGGTCTCCGCGGCGACCTCGTTGATCAGCTGCAGCTGGTCGAGGAACCACGGGTCGATGCCGGTGCGGGCGTACACCTCGTCGACGGACACGCCGGCGCGGAGCACCTGCTGCACGTCCACCAGGCGGTGCTCGGTCGGCCGGGAGATGGTCGCGACCAGCGCGTCCAGCGCCTCGCCGGTCAGCGCCTCGCCGTCCCAGTGGAACGTCGTGCCCTTCCGGTCGATCGAGCGCATGGCCTTGCCGAGCGCCTCGGTGAAGTTGCGGCCCAGGGCCATCGCCTCGCCGACGGACTTCATCGTGGTGGTCAGCGTCGGGTCGGCGGCCGGGAACTTCTCGAACGCGAACCGCGGCACCTTGACCACGACGTAGTCGAGCGTGGGCTCGAAGGACGCCGGGGTGGAGCCGGTGATGTCGTTCGGGATCTCGTCCAGCGTGTAGCCGACGGCCAGGCGCGCCGCGATCTTCGCGATCGGGAAGCCGGTGGCCTTCGACGCCAGCGCCGACGACCGGGACACGCGCGGGTTCATCTCGATGACGATGATCCGGCCGGTGTCCGGGTTCACCGCGAACTGGATGTTGCAGCCGCCGGTGTCGACGCCGACCTCGCGGATCACGGCGATGCCGATGTCCCGCAGCCGCTGGTACTCGCGGTCGGTCAGCGTGAGCGCCGGGGCGACGGTGACCGAGTCGCCGGTGTGCACGCCGACCGGGTCGACGTTCTCGATCGAGCAGACGACCACGACGTTGTCCGCCTTGTCGCGCATGAGCTCGAGCTCGTACTCCTTCCAGCCGAGGATCGACTCCTCCAGGAGCACCTCGGTGGTCGGCGAGTAGTGCAGGCCCTGGCCGACGATCCGGCGCAGGTCCGTCTCGTCGTAGGCGATGCCGGAGCCGAGGCCGCCCATGGTGAACGACGGGCGGACGACGACCGGGTAGCCCAGGTCCTCGACGGCGCCGAGCGCGTCCTCGACGGTGTGCACGATCGCCGACCGCGCGGACTCGCCGCCGCAGACCTCGACCACCTGCTTGAACTGCTCGCGGTCCTCGCCCTTCTGGATGGCGGGGATGTTGGCGCCGATCAGCTCGACGCCGTACTCCTCGAGCACCCCGGCCTCGTCCAGGGCGATCGCCGCGTTGAGCGCGGTCTGGCCGCCCAGCGTCGGCAGGATCGCGTCCGGGCGCTCCTTGGCGATGATCGAGGTCAGCACCTCGGTGGTGATCGGCTCGACGTAGGTCGCGTCGGCGAACTCCGGGTCGGTCATGATCGTCGCCGGGTTGGAGTTCACGAGGACGACCCGCAGGCCCTCCTCCTTCAGCACGCGGCACGCCTGGGTGCCGGAGTAGTCGAACTCCGCGGCCTGGCCGATGACGATCGGGCCGGAGCCGATGACGAGGACGGAGTGGATGTCGGTGCGGCGAGGCATCAGGCGCCCTTCGGGGAGTCGGTGACGTCGGTGGCCTGGCCGGCTGCAGCGGCACCCTTGTCGGGCTCGCGCATCAGGTCCAGGAACCGGTCGAACAGGTAGGCGGCGTCGTGCGGGCCGGCCGCGGCCTCGGGGTGGTACTGCACCGAGAAGGCCGGCAGGTCGAGGGCGGCCAGGCCCTCGACGACGTCGTCGTTGAGGTCGACGTGCGAGACGGTCACGCGGCCGTACCGCCCGCCGTCGTGCGGGGCGACCGACACCTCGTCGAGCGGCGCGTCGACCGCGAAGCCGTGGTTGTGCGCGGTGATCTCGACGCGGCCCGTGGCGCGGTCGAGCACCGGCTGGTTCACGCCGCGGTGCCCGTAGCCGAGCTTGTAGGTGCCGTAGCCGAGCGCCCGCCCGAGCAGCTGGTTGCCGTAGCAGATGCCGAAGAACGGGATCCTGCGGTCCAGCACCTCGCGGAGCAGCTCGACCTCGTGGGTCGCCGCGGACGGGTCGCCGGGGCCGTTGGAGAAGAACACGCCGTCCGGGGCGGTGGCGAGCACGTCGTCGATGGACGACTGCGCCGGCAGCACGTGCACCTCGATGCCGCGCTCGGCCATCCGGTTCGGGGTCATCGACTTGATGCCGAGGTCGACGGCGGCGACGCGGGCGACGGGCTCGGCGAGCGGCGTGCCGTCGGGGCCGAGCGCGGCGACCACGTACGCGGCGTCGGTCGACACCTCGCCCGCCAGGTCGGCGCCGGCCATCTGCGGGCGGTCCTGCACCTCGGCGACCAGGTCCTCGGCCGCGCGCCGGCGGCCGGCGGCGTCGAGCAGCGCGTCGCCGGACACGATCGCGGCGCGCATCACGCCGCGCTCGCGCAGGTGCCGGGTCAGGGCCCGGGTGTCGATGCCGGAGATGCCGACGACGCCCTGCGCCGCCAGCTCCTCGTCCAGGCTCCGGTCGCTGCGCCAGTTCGACGCCCGGCGCGCGGGGTCCCGGACCACGTAGCCGGACACCCAGATCCGGCCCGACTCGGGGTCCTCGTCGTTGACGCCGGTGTTGCCGATGTGCGGCGCGGTCATCACGACGATCTGGCGGTGGTAGCTGGGGTCGGTCAGCGTCTCCTGGTACCCGGTCATGCCGGTGTTGAAGACGATCTCGCCCCAGGTGGTGCCGGTGGCCCCGTAGGCCTCGCCGGCGAACGTCCGCCCGTCCTCCAGGACCAGCAGTGCGTCCGTCATGAGCTCTCCTCCGACCCGCTCGCGGCGGGTGTCGATCCGATGAGTGTCTGGGTGGCCGCGCGCAGCTCGTCCGCCTCCTGGCGGTGCCGCAGGCGCAGGCCGGTGTCGAGGCCGCGGGGGTCGTCGTCCGGGCTGGGGACCCAGGTCAGCACGACCAGCCCCTCGCCGCCGACGACCTTGCCGGCCATGCCGCCGGAGGTGCCCACCGCGCGCAGCGCCGCGCGCGGGACGAACACGTCCGGCGCCCCTCGTCGTCGCACCACCACGCCGGCCTCGTGGACCGCGACCGTGGCGGCCGAGCGCACGCCGAGGCCGTGCGACCCCACGCGGTCGAGCCAGTCGCCGGCCCGGGTCGTCGAGACGTAGGTGGCGTCGAGCGGCCCGGTGCGGGCGTCGCCCAGGGCGTCGTCGGCGGGGACGGCCGGGGGCGCGGGGACGTCGCCGGTGCCGCGGCTGAGCCGGCGCCAGCCGCGGGTCATGCCCACCAGCAGCGCCGCGCCGAGCACGACGAGGATCGTCACGGACAGCCAGGGCGGCATCAGGGCGTCACCCGCCCTGCCGCGAACCGCGGGTCGGCCGGGTCGTCCTGCGGCACGCCGTCGAGCACCGTGGCCCGCCCCCGCAGGAACGTCGCGACGACCCGGCCCGGCAGCTCCCGGCCGCGCAGCGGCGAGTTCGCGGACGCGGTGGCCTGCCGCTCGGGCTCGACCACGCGACGCTGCTCCGGGTCGACCAGCACGAGGTTGGCCGGCTCCCCCACCGCGATCGGGCGGCCGTGGCCCTCGACCCGGCCGATCCGCGCGGGGTTCGTGGACAGCACCCGGGCGACGTCGGCCCAGGTCATCCGGCCGGTGTCGACCATCGTCTGCTGCACGACCGACAGCGCGGTCTCCAGGCCGGTCATGCCGAACGCGGCCGCCGCCCACTCGCAGTCCTTGTCCTCGCGGGTGTGCGGGGCGTGGTCGGTGGCGACGATGTCGATCGTGCCGTCGGCCAGGCCCTCGCGGACCGCGTCGACGTCCGCCTGCGTGCGCAGCGGCGGGTTCACCTTGAACACCGGGTCGTAGCCGCGGGCCTCCTCGTCCGTGAGGACCAGGTGGTGCGGGGTGACCTCGGCGGTGACGTCGATACCGCGCGACTTCGCCCAGCGGACGATCTCCACCGAGCCGGCCGTCGACAGGTGGCACACGTGCAGCCGCGAGCCGACGTGCTCGGCGAGCAGCACGTCGCGGGCGATGATCGCCTCCTCCGCGACGGCGGGCCAGCCGGCCAGGCCGATCTCGGCGGACACGACGCCCTCGTGCATCTGGGCGCCCTCGGTGAGCCGGGGCTCCTGCGCGTGCTGCGCGATCACGCCGTCGAACGCCTTCACGTACTCCAGCGCGCGGCGCATCAGCACCGGGTCGTGCACGCACTTGCCGTCGTCGCTGAACACCCGCACCCGGGCGGCGGAGTCGGCCATCGCGCCGAGCTCGGCGAGGTGCTCCCCCGCCAGGCCCACGCTGACCGCGCCCACCGGGTGGACGTCGGTCCAGCCGGCCTGCGCGCCGAGCCGCCACACCTGCTCGACGACGCCGGCCGTGTCCTGCGTCGGGGTGGTGTTCGCCATCGCGTGCACCGCGGTGAACCCGCCGGCCGCCGCGGCGCGGGTGCCGGACGCGATCGTCTCGGCGTCCTCCCGGCCGGGCTCGCGCAGGTGGGTGTGCAGGTCGACCAGGCCGGGCAGCAGCACCATGCCGGTCGCGTCGATGACGTCGAGGTCGTCGGGCGCGTTCTCGGCCGCATCGCCGGCCTCGGGGCCGATCGCCGCGACCAGGCCGCCGGCGACCAGCACGTCGGTGGGGTCGCCGCCGAGGATGCGGACGTCCTTGAGCAGGTACTGCGCGGTCATGCGGTGGCTCCGGCGGTGGTGATGGGCGCGGCGGTGGTGGTGGCGGGGGTGCTGGTCAGGGCGGGGACGGCGCCGGTCGCGGGAGCCGCGCCGGCGGTGTCGCCGTCGCCCGCGAGCAGCAGGTAGAGCACCGCCATGCGCACGGCCACGCCGTTCGCGACCTGCTCGACGATCACGGCCCGCGGCGAGTCCGCCGCGTCCGCGGAGATCTCCAGCCCGCGGTTCATCGGCCCGGGGTGCAGGACGATGCTGTGGTCCGGCAGCGTCGCCAGGCGGCGGGCGTCCAGGCCGTACAGCCGGGTGTACTCCAGCGGGCTCGGGAAGAACCCGCCGCCCGCCGTCGACATCCGCTCGCGCTGCACGCGCAGCATCATCACCGCGTCGGGGCCCTGGGCGAGGACGTCGTCCAGCCGGTAGGACACCTCGGCGGGCCAGGGGCCGACGCCGACGGGCAGCAGCGTCGGCGGGGCGACGAGCGTCACGCGGGCGCCGAGCGTGTGCAGCAGGTCGACGTTCGACCGGGCGACCCGGCTGTGCAGGACGTCGCCGACGACCGCCACGTGCAGTCCGGCGAGGTCGTTGCCGACGCCGTCGGGGTTGGTGGCGCTGCCCGTCAGGTGCCGGCGGATCGTGAACGCGTCGAGCAGCGCCTGCGTCGGGTGCTGGTGCATCCCGTCCCCGGCGTTGACCACCGCGGCCTCGGTCCAGCCGGCGTGCGCGAGCGTGTGCGGCGCGCCGCTGGCCTGGTGCCGGATGACGATCGCGTCCGCGCCCATCGCCTGCAGGGTCAGCGCGGTGTCCTTGAGCGACTCGCCCTTGGACACGCTCGACCCCTTGGCCGAGAAGTTGATGACGTCCGCGCTCAGCCGCTTGGCTGCCGTCTCGAACGAGATGCGCGTGCGGGTCGAGTCCTCGAAGAACAGGTTGACCACCGTGCGGCCGCGCAGCGTCGGCAGCTTCTTGATCTGCCGGCCCTGGGTCGCGGCCATCTGCGCGGCCGTGTCGAGGACGCGGATCGCGGCGGCGCGGTCGAGGTCGGCCGTCGAGAGCAGGTGCCTCATCGGGGGCCTCCCGCGCCGGCGCCCGCGCCGCTCTCGATGACGACCTCGGTGCGGCCGTCGGTCTCGGCAAGAAGCACGCGCACGCGCTCCGCCGTCGACGTCGGGAGGTTCTTGCCGACGAAGTCCGCCCGGATCGGCAGCTCGCGGTGCCCGCGGTCCACCAGGGCGGCCAGCTGCACCGCCCGCGGGCGGCCCAGGTCGTTGAGGGCGTCCAGCGCCGCGCGGATCGTGCGGCCGGAGTACAGCACGTCGTCCACCAGCACGACGACCTTGCCGTCGATGCCGCCGCCCGGGACCGTCGTGGCCCCGATGCTGCGGGTGGGGTGCTGCGCCAGGTCGTCGCGGTACATCGTGACGTCCAGGCTGCCGACCAGGTCCTCGGCCACCAGGCCGGGCTCCACGGCCGCGAGCCGCGCGGCGAGGCGGTGGGCCAGCGGGACGCCGCGGGTCGGGATGCCGAGGACGACGAGGTCGTCGCCGCCCTTGTTGCGCTCGAGGATCTCGTGGGCGATGCGCGTCAGCGCGCGGGCCACGTCCTGCTCGCCGAGGACGACTGTCGCTGCGGTGGCTGCGGTGTCCGCGACTCTCGAGTCGTCGGGCACGGGGGTACCGGAGGTCATCCGGGCCGCTCCTTCCCCGCCTCACGGGACGGTGTTAAAGGAATGCTCGTTCCCCGGCACCTTACACAGCGGTCGGGCCCGCGGCCCGCCCTGTCCACGCCGCGGGCCGCGTGACCCGCACCACGCCCGCCCTGCGACCGCCCTCGCGCGGCCCGCGCCCACCCGCTCCGCGCGCGCACCGCCGAGCGGGCAGTAGATGTCCAGTCGGAGCGCCCGGAAGGGACATCTAGTGCCCACTCGACGACATCGAGGCGGGTCCTCCGGATCACGCGAGTCCGAGTCGGCGCGCTGCGTCGGCGACGTTCTCGGGGTGCGTGTCCCACGCGACGCGCTGCCGCACCACGGTGGCGTCACCGAACCAGCCCGGGTCGTCGACGCGGATGCCCAGGGCCGCCAGGTACGTCACGAGCAGGCCCTGGTCGAGGCGGTCGCGGACACGGCGCGCTCCGCGGCGGCCTTCGTCCTCGAACGGGAGCGCGCGTCCGCTCTCGTGCCACGACCACCGACCGTCGGTCGCGACGGCCGCGAGCGTCCGCACGTACCCGAGCGGCGGCTCGCCGTCCGGGCCGGTCACCCAGAGCTGGGTGCCGCCGTGCCCCGGACCGTGCAGGGGCGACGACATCGCCACGACGCAGCGGACGCCGAGCCGCTGCGCGAGGACCATCGACGCCGAGGTCGGGTCGCCGCCGTCGCGAGCGTTGTTGAGGTACGCCGTCCACCCGGCTCCCGCGATGAAGAGCTCGGTCGTCCACGGCGCCTCGAGCGGTTCCAGGGCGGCGAGGCACTCGGGAACCGGCCCGCCGAAGCGGCCTCGACGTGCTGCCCCAGGCCACGCCGCCAGGACAGGTCGGCCACGAGCGCGTCGTGCGGCGCCCGCACGAACGCGACCATCCAGCCCACGGGGCTGAGGTCGCCGCCGAGCAGCCCGGTCGAGTCCGTGGTCACCCGCCCATGGAGCCCGACGGACCCGTGCGCGGGCCGTTGCCCCCCCCCCCCCCCCCCCGGACGCAGGACGGCCCCCGTCCGCCCGGGAGGGCGGCGGGGGCCGTGCGTGCGCGGGTCAGGCCAGGAGGGTCGGCTTCAGGTCGACCAGGCGGCCCAGCAGGCCGTTGACGAAGCCCGGGGACTCGTCCGTCGACAGGCTGCGGGCCAGCTCGACGGCCTCGTCCACGGCGACCGCGTCCGGCACGTCGTCGTTGAACAGGATCTCCCACGTGCCGATCCGCAGCAGCTCGCGGTCGACCGCCGGCATCCGCTCGATCGTCCAGCCGTGCGAGTGGGTCGCGATGACCTCGTCGATCCGGGCGCGCTGCGCCTGCACGCCCTCGACCAGCTCCACCGAGTACTGCGGCAGGGCCGCCTCGGTGCCGGGCTGCGCGATGCGGTCCGCGAGCACGGTCAGCGGGTCGAGCCGGCGCTGCTCCGCCTCGAAGAGGACGTCGAGGGCCCGCTTGCGGGCCTTGGTGCGAGCTCCCACCTCAGTCGTTCACGCGACCCAGGTAGCTGCCGTCGCGGGTGTCGACCTTGACCTTGGTGTCCGACTCCAGGAACAGCGGGACCTGGATCTGGTAGCCGGTCTCCAGCGTCGCGGGCTTGGTGCCGGCCGAGGAGCGGTCGCCCTGCAGGCCCGGCTCGGTGTACGTGACCATGAGGGTCACGGACGGCGGGAGCTCGACGTACAGCGGCACGCCGTCGTTCGTCGCGACCATCGCGCTGGTGCTCTCGAGCATGAAGTTCGCGGCGTCGCCGACGGTGGCGGCCGGGACGGTGATCTGGTCGTAGGTGTCCGTGTCCATGAACACGAAGTCCTCGCCGTCCTTGTACAGGTACTGCATGTCGCGCTTGTCGACGTTCGCCGTCTCGACCTTGGTGCCGGCGTTGAACGTGCGGTCCACGACCTTGCCGGACAGGACGTTCTTCAGCTTGGTCCGGACGAACGCGCCGCCCTTGCCGGGCTTCACGTGCTGGAACTCGATGACCGTCCAGAGCTGGCCGTCGATCCTCAGCACGGTGCCGTTCTTCAGGTCGTTCGTCGTCGCCACGTGTCGCTGCTTCCTGTTCTGGGTGCGTCTGCCGGGGCCGCCACGCGCTCCCGCGGGTCGCGGGCGGGGCTGGGCCGCCGACCATCCTAGCGCGCGGGACCGCCCGGCGACCGCGCTGCTCCGGCGCGCGACGCACGCGGGCCCGGAGCGGCCGCACGAGGGCCGCACCGCCCGACCGTGCTCAGAGGTTTCCCGCGAGCGTCCGGCGCGCGTCCTTCGCGGCGAACAGGTCGGCGTCGGCGCGGTCGAGCAGGCTGCGCACCGTGTCCTCGGGGCGCAGCGACGCGACCCCGGCGCTGGACGACAGCGTGCTCCCGTGCGCCGCGGTCGACGCCCAGCGGCGGGCGTCGACCTCGTCCGCGCCCGGCAGCACCGCCAGGAACTCGTCGCCGCCCACCCGCCCGAGGAAGGCCCGGTGGGGCAGCGCCGCGCGCCACCCCGCGGCGAGCGCCGCCAGGAGGTCGTCCGCGCCGAGGTGGCCGTGCCGGGCGTTCACGACCTTGAGGTCGTCGACGTCGAACGCCACGACGCTCAGCGCCGCGCCGGTGCGCAGGGCGCGCGGGAGTGCGCCCGTCAGCCGCTCGTAGAACGCGCCGCGGTTGAGCGCCCCGGTGAGGTGGTCCGTGCGGGCCTGGCGCCGCAGCCGCTCGGACTGCTGCGCCATCAGCCACGCCGACAGCAGCGCCATGGTGCTCGCCGCCACCACGATGACCGGGTGCACCGAGGCGGGCGCGAACGACGCCGACAGGGCGATCGCGGCCATCACCACCCCGGCGACCACCGCGGCGCGCCGGCGCTCCAGCGAGTAGGCCGCGAACTGCCCGGCCACGACGAACCCCAGCGCGAACACCACGACGCCCTGGGCGGTGTGGCAGCTGGTGACGAGGACCGCGGAGACGACGATCCCCGCGATCACCACCGCCTGGGTGCTGCGCTGGTGCACCGGCAGCACAAGCAGGAGCCCGCACAGGACGACGTCGACGGCCGACACCACGAGCCACCACTGCGCGGGCGAGATCGGGTCGGCGGGCCACACCCCGCCCAGCGCCGTGACCAGCGCCATGACGAACAGGCCGATCGCGAGGTGGTCGCGCGCGGCGACGTCGCGGTCCTCCCCCGGGCCCACGTGGTCTCCGCGCATGCGTCCCCATCGGGAAGCGCTGCCCGTGACTGGACCGCTGGATCGGGTGACGCCGCTGTCGGGGAGCGTGCTGACTCGGGACCGGCCGGCGCAGCCGCCCCACGGCTCACCGCGTCAGCAGCCAGCGTCCGAGCACGCCCACGCCCGCCGCCCACACGAGCGACGCCAGCGTGCCGATCACGAACCGCTCGGACACCGCGGGGTCGTCGCCCGCGCGCAGCTCCGGGTACCGGCCGAGGCCCTTGACGGCGACGACGACCGCGACCCCACCCGGCTCGCCGGCCAGCAGCGTGCCCGTGATGGCCAGGCGCTCCAGCACCCCGATCCAGGTGCCGCCGCGCAGCTTCGCACGGGCGCGGTCGCTGTCGGGCCCGTCACCGAGCGCGCGGGCGTTCGCGTCGCCGTCCGCGCCGGGGTTGACCCGGCCCTTGCGGTAGTCGCGGGGGTGGTCGTTGGCGGGGCCGGCCGCGGGCCCCGACCCACCCGCCGCGACCGGCTGCCGCGGGGTGCCGGGCGAGCGCCGGCCTCCCCGGTCCGCCAGCCGCAGCACGCCCGCCGCGGCGACCCAGCCCAGGCCGACGCTGACCGCCAGGGCCCCCACGACCAGCACGGTCCCCCACAGCGTCGTCACGCGCGTCCCTCCGGGTCGTCGGCGGCGGGGTCGGGTCCCCCGCCGGCCGACCCATCGTGGCCGGACCCGACCGCGAGCCGCAGCAGGCGCGCCGCCGCGGGCCGGGCCGCGACCTCCTCGGCCCACAGCGCGGAACGCAGGCGGGCGCTGACGGCCTGCTGGCTGATGCCGAGCGCGGCGGCGACGTCCTCCTGCCGGGCCGGAGGCTCCCCCGCCGGGCGCGCGACCCGGTCGACGACCGACCACCCCGCGGCGGTGCGCCGCGCGACCACGGCGCCGAGCAGCGTCAGCACGCCCTCCGCCTCGGCCGCCAGGTCCGGGTCCGTGCCCCGCACCGCCAGCGGCACGCTGCGCAGCCGGGACTTCGCCGCCTCGACGGCCTCCCGCGCGTGGATGAACGCGCTGCCGGACCCCGCACGGGAGGACGCCGGCAGCGGGGTGTCGACGACTCCGGCGCCGATCCCGATGCTCCACCCGCCGGCCCGGACCAGGTGCAGGGTCAGCGCGACGACGAGGTCGGCGTCCGCGACGACCGCCTGCACCTCGTCGCCCACCGTGCGCTCGAACGGCAGCACCACCGCCCCGGGGGCGGCGCCGACGAGCGGCGACGCGGTCGCGAGGTCGGCCAGCAGCGCGTCGACGCGGTCGCCCACGCGCCGGCTGCCCTCCTGGTCCACCGTCAGGGTCCACATGGCGTCCACGGTACGACGTGGTAACGCTCGCTACAACCTCTAGAGGTTGTACGACTCAGAACAAAGCTGGGACTTTGTGAGACTCACCCGAGCGAGATGCCCCGCACCGGGGCGACGCCCTCGGAGATCTCCGCGTACGCGGCCACCAGCAGCGACGGGTCGGGCCCCTCCAGCCGGGACGGCCGCGCCACGTCGTCGAGCACCACGAACCGCAGCAGGTCGCCCCGGGTCTTCTTGTCCCGGCGCATGGCGGCGTGCAGCTGGTCCCACCGGTCGCCGCGGTACGCCGTCGGCAGGCCGAGCCCCGTGAGGATCGACCGGTGCCGGGCGACGACCGCCTCGTCCAGCCGGCCCGCGAGCCGCGCCAGCTCGGCGGCGTACACCATCCCGACCGACACGGCCGCGCCGTGCCGCCAGGAGTAGCGCTCGACGTGCTCGATCGCGTGGCCCAGCGTGTGGCCGTAGTTGAGGATCTCGCGCAGGCCGGCCTCCTTGAGGTCCTCCCCCACGACCCGGGCCTTCACGGCGACCGACCGCTCGACCAGCTCCGCCAGCACCTCCGACGACGCGGCCCGCGCGGGGTCGGTGATCTCCGGCCCGTGCGCCTCGACCAGCTCGAGGATCCGCGGGTCGGCGATGAACCCGCACTTCACGACCTCGCCCAGCCCGGCGACGTAGTCGTGCTTCGGCATGCTCTCCAGCGCCGCGAGGTCGCACAGCACGCCGGCGGGCGGGTAGAACGTGCCGACCAGGTTCTTGCCCTCGACCGTGTTGATCCCGGTCTTGCCGCCGACGGCCGCGTCGACCATCGCCAGCAGCGTCGTCGGGACGTGCACGACCTTGACGCCGCGGAGCCAGGTCGACGCGACGAACCCCGCGAGGTCCGTCGTCGCCCCGCCGCCGAGGCCGATCACCGCGTCGCTGCGCGTGAAGTCGGCCTGCCCGAGCACCTGCCAGCAGAACGACGCCACCTGCGCCGACTTGGCCGGCTCGGCGTCCGGCACCTCGGCGAGCAGCGCCTCGTAGCCCTGCGCCGTCAGGTCCTCGCGCACCACCTCGGCGGTCGCCGCCAGCGCCGTCGGGTGGATGACCAGCACCTTGCGGACGCCGTCGCCCAGCAGCCGGGGCAGCTCGCCCAGCAGGTTGCGCCCGATCACCACCTCGTACGGCTGGTCGCCCCTGACCTGCACCGTGCGCGTGCTCATGCCCCGCTCCCGTCCTCGCCCGTCGCGGCGCCGTCGCCGGCCCCGGGCTCGCCCGCCCGGAGGTCGGCCAGCGCCGCCTCGATCCGCTCCGCCACGACCGCCGGCGTGATGCCGTCCGTCGACACCACCACCGTGGCGACCGCCTCGTACACCGGCCGCCGCTCCGCCATCAGCGCCTGCCACTTCGCCCGGGGGTTGCCGAGCAGCAGCGGGCGCGACTGGTTGAACCCGACGCGCGGCGCCGCGTGCCGCAAGCTCACGTCGAGGAACACCACGACGCCGCCGGCCTCCCGGTAGGCGGCCAGCGCCTCCTGGGTCGCCGGGTGCAGCACCGCGCCGCCGCCGAGCGCCAGCACGCCGTCGTGCTCGCCGAGCGCGACGCGGACCGCCTCGTGCTCGAGCTCGCGGAACCGCGGCTCGCCGTCCTCGACGAAGATGTCCGTCACCGGCTTGCCGGCCACCGCCTCGACGTCGCTGTCGGTGTCCCGCTCCGCGAGCTGCCAGCGGCCGGCCAGCGCGTGCGCGACCGTCGACTTGCCCGACCCGGGCGGGCCGACCAGGACGACCCGCGGGCGGGCGGTCATCGCAGCAGGTCGGGGATGGACGTGACGTACGCGTCGAGGTTCCGGCGCACCTCGCCCACCGAGTCGCCGCCGGTCTTCTCCAGCAGCGCGTCGGCGACGACGAGCGCCACCATCGCCTCGGCCACGACCGCCGCCGGCGGCACCGCGCACACGTCGGAGCGCTGGTGCTGCGCCTTCGCGGGCTCGGCGCTCGACGTGTCGACCGTGTCGAGCGCGCGCGGCACGGTCGAGATCGGCTTCATCGCCGCGCGCACGCGCAGGATCTCGCCGTTCGTCATGCCGCCCTCGAGGCCGCCCGCGCGGTTGCTGCGCCGGCGGATCACGCCGTCGGCGTCCCGCTCCATCTCGTCGTGCGCCTGCGAGCCGCGGCGGGTCGCGGTGCGGAAGCCGTCACCCACCTCGACGCCCTTGATCGCCTGGATGCCCATCAGCGCACCCGCGAGGCGGGCGTCGAGCCGCCGGTCCGCGTGCACGTACGAGCCGAGCCCGGACGGCAGGCCGTAGACCAGCACCTCGACGACGCCGCCGAGGGTGTCGCCGTCCTTGTGGCACTCGTCGATCTCCGCGACCATCGCCGCCGAGGTCGGCGCGTCGAAGCAGCGCACCGGGTCGGCGTCCAGCGCCGCCACGTCGTCCGGGGTCGGCAGCGCCGCGCCGTCCGGGGTCGCGACCGGGCCGATGCCGACCACGTGCGACACCAGCCGGATGCCGGCGGCCTGCTCGAGGAACCGCGCCGCGACGGTGCCGAGCGCCACGCGGGCGGCGGTCTCGCGCGCCGAGGCGCGCTCCAGCACCGGGCGGGCGTCGTCGAACGCGTACTTCCGCATGCCGACGAGGTCGGCGTGGCCCGGGCGCGGCCGGGTCAGCGGGGCGTTGCGGGCGCGGTTGAGCTTCTCCGGGTCGTCCACCGGGTCGGCCGACATCACGTCGACCCACTTGGGCCACTCGGTGTTGCCGATCTCGATCGCGACCGGGCCGCCCTGGGACTCGCCCAGGCGCACGCCGCCGAGGATCCGGACCTCGTCCTGCTCGAACTTCATGCGCGCGCCGCGGCCGTAGCCGAGCCGGCGCCGCGCCAGGGCGTCGCGGATGTGGGCCGACTCGACCTGCACACCCGCGGGCAGGCCCTCGAGGACGCCCACCAGGGCGGGGCCGTGCGACTCACCGGACGTCAACCAACGGAGCATGGACGGGATCTTCCCACGTCGGGCGGACACGACCGCGCCCCGGTCCACGTCGTGGGCCGGGGCGCGGGGGTGGCAGGGCTCAGCCGAGCAGCGGGTTGCGGTTCGGGTCCGCAGCGGGCAGCTGCGCCTCCTGCTCCTCCGGCGTGACGGTGGGGATGGAGTCGTCCCCCGGCAGCACGTAGAGGTAGCCGGTGATCGTGAGCTCGACGTCGCCGACCGTGGTGGCCGGCTTGCCACCGCCGGGCGCCGCCTCGTCCTGCGCGGTGCCCGAGACGCTCGTGACGAGCAGCAGGCGATCCGTCTGCTCCTGCATCGCCTGGATCCACCCGAGGACGTTCGCGTAGCTGCCGACCGCGGTCATCGTGATGGGCACGTCGACCATGCCGGCCGGAGCCCCGCTGCTCGCCGCGGGCGCGGCTGTCGTGCCCACGGCGGTGGTGCCGTCAGTCGTCGCGCTGCCGTCAGTCGTCGCACTGCCCTCGGTCGCGGTGCCGTCGGTCGCGGTGCCGTCCGTCGCGGTCGTCGCAGGGACGGGCGCGACCGGTGCGAACAGCTCGGGCGTGCTCGGCGTGACGCCCGTGACGGCGACGCCGTGCGCGACGGCCTGCTCGTCGACCTGGCGCAGGTAGGACGCGAGCTGGCCCGTCGTCGGGACCTGCAGCTGCAGCGCCGCGAGCTCGGCCTTCTTGGCGTCCAGACTCGCGAACTGCTGCTTGAGGGAGTCGATGCGGGAGCGGGCCATGTCGTTGTCGGCCTCGACGTCCTCGGCCGTCGCCCGCGTCTCGCTGGCGGTCGCCATGACGGGCGAGATCAGCAGGAACCAGCCGGCGACCAGCAGGAGCAGGGCGACCACGACCGTGCCGCCCACCCAGGTGCTCGTCTTGGAGCGCCCCATGTCACTCGTCCCCTTCGGTGGCGGTGGTGTCCGTCGTGGTCTCGCCCGAGGCGGCCCCGGCGTCGGCGGTGAAGCGGTTCGCGAGCGCGGCGTCGTTGAACACGGCGTTGAGCGACACCGCGTAGTACGTCGTGCCCTCCTCCTCGGCGGTGGCGACGGACGACACCCACGGGCTGTCGATGCCGGGCAGGGCGTCGAGCGCGTCCAGGAGGTCCGACGTCACCGGCGCGGTCGTCGACCGGAGCTGGAGCGACAGCGTTCCGATGCTGAGGCCCTGGAGCGGGTCGGCGGACGCAGCACCGGCCGCGATCGGCGAGGGCCCGGTGAGCGTGAAGTCGTCGACGCTCATCCCCGCGGGCAGGACGGCGGAGAGGGCGTCCAGGTAGGAGCGCCAACCGATCTCGGTGGCCATGCCCACCTCGCGGGCGTCGGTGGTCTCCTTGATCGCGTTGAGCACCTGCGGCACCTCGGCGTACTTCGCCTCCTCAGTGCGCAGGGCCATCTGCGCGTCCTCGGCAGCCGCGAGCTCGGCGTCCGCCGCGCCGCGGGCGAGAACTGCGGCGCCGTAGCCGAGCGCGACGACCGCCAGGACGACCACGAGGCCGATGGCGAGCCACCGCTTGACCACCGACAGCGAACGGGCGGCCCGCACCTCCGGAGGGAGCAGGTTGACCTGCGGCAGCCCGGGGTGGAACGGGCTCGGCTGGCCGGCCCCCTTGCTCTTCTTCGCCGGGCTCTTGGCCGGGCGCTCCGCGGTCGCGGTCATGCGGCTGCTCCGTGCGCGAGGCCGACCGGCATGGCGACGAGTGACTCGGCACCGGCCAGTCGGGAACGGTCGAGGGTCTTCGCCAGGCGCAGGCCCTGGAGGGCGTCGCCGAGCGCGACGGGGATGCGGCTCGAGCTCGAGAGGAACTGGCCGAGCCCGGGCAGGTGCGCGCCGCCACCCGTCAGCAGGACGCCCTCGATCCCGGCGCCCGGGTGGTTGCCGGCGTAGTAGACGAACGTGTTGCGGATGGACTCGACGAGCTGACGGGTCGTGGCTCCGATCGCCTCGGCCGCTGCTTCCTGACCCGCGCCGGCCCCGTACGCGATCCCGAGCTCGCGCTTGATGCCCTCGGCCTCGTGGGCCGTGACGCCGAGCGCTGTCGCGACGGCATCGGTGATGTGGCCGCCGCCCTGCGGGATCACGCGGACGAGCGCCGGAACGCCCCGGACCGCGACGACCACGTTGGTCACCCGGGCGCCGATGTCGACGAACGCCACGGTGCCCGCGCTGCCGGCGCCGCCACGCGCGAGGGCCCGGACGAGGGCGAAGGCGTTGAGATCCACCATGACCGGGCGCAGACCGGCGCCCTCGACGGCGAGGACGTTCGCGGCGACGGTGTCCCGCTGGGCCGCGACGAGCATGCCGCGGACCGTACGGCCGCGCTCACCGACCTCCTCGCCGGTCGGGAAGAAGTCCAGCAGGGCGTCACCGGCGGCGACCGGCAGCAGCTCCTGCACCTGGTACGGCAGCGACGCCTTGAGCTGCGGGAGCGGCATCCAGGGCAGCTCCATCTCGCGGACGATCACCCGCTGGTTGCCCACCCCGAGCACGACGTCCTTCGTCGAGAAGCCCGCCTGCTGCCAGAGCTGCTTGATCGCGTGCGACACGATCGCCTGCTCGACGACCTCGCCGTCCCGGACCGCCCCGGGCGGGAGCTCCACCTGACCGAGACGCTGCAGCGTCCCGTTGCCGGCAGCGGGTCCGCCGCTCCCGAAGGCCACCTCGGTGGCGCGCACGGCGCTCGTCCCGATGTCCAGCCCGACCACACGTGAGGAGGCCACCGCACGTCCCTTCGCCGTCGTTTGTCGTCGTACTTATCGGGCACCCCCGACGGCCCCTTGAGAGGTACGGCGGGTGCATTGCAGAAATCGTCAGAGAACAGACAGGTACGCCGCCCAGAGGGCCTCGCCCGCGACGATGCCGAGAATGGCGCCCGCGAACATCCACGGGCCGAAGGGCACCCGCGTCTTGCGCCCCGCGCGCCTGGCGGCCATGAGCCCGATCGAGAACAGCCCGCCGATGACGAACGCACCGAAGGCGCCTACCACCAGCGCGCCCCAGCCGAACCAGCCGAGGTACAGCCCGAGCAGGCCGGCCAGCTTGACGTCCCCGAACCCCATCCCGCCGGGCTTGGCGACCATGAGCGCGAAGTAGAACGCGAACATCGCGGCGGCGCCGACGAGGGCGCGCACGAGAGCCGGGATGTCCAGGCTCCCGTCCGGCGCGAGGTCGGCGAGGAGCAGCAGGGCGGCGGCGACACCGTAGGACGGCAGCACGATGGCGTCCGGCAGCCGGTTCACGTCGAGGTCGATCAGCGTGAGCGCCACGGCGACGGCAGCGAGGTAGAGGAGCGCCGGGAGCGTCCAGGAGAGCCCGGTGAACGCGGCCGTGAGCCCGAACAGCAGTCCGGTCCCCGCCTCGACCAGCGGGTACCGCACCGCGATCGGCGCGGCGCAGTCGCGACACCTCCCCCGCAGCAGCACCCACGAGAGGACGGGCACGTTGTCCCGCGCCCGGATCCGGTGCCCGCAGCGCGGGCAGGCCGAGGGCGGGTGCACCACCGACTCGCCGCGCGGGACGCGCCAGACCACGACGTTGAGGAACGAGCCGACCACGAGGCCGAGCAGGGTGCTGAAGCCGATCAGGAACCCCGTCACGCCGTGCCGCCCGTCATCCGCGGGCACCCTCGACGTAGTCCCCGATCTGCGCGTCGGACTTCTGCGCGGGGGCGTTCCACTTCTGGTCCGCCTCGCCGGAGCACGACGTCACGACGATCTTGGACCACGAGTCGTTGTACTTGTCCTCGCTCAGGCCCACGCAGCGCCCCAGGTAGTCCACGAACGTGTAGGACGTCGCCGCGTTGCCGGTGTCCTTGTAGCGGTCCCACTGCTGGTTGGGGGCCGAGGCGCTGCAGTTGACGAGCGTCACGTACGTGCCGGAGGCCCCCGGCGACTGCAGGCACTTCTTGCCCGAGTCGGCGTTGTTCTCCTTGACGTAGATCTGCTGGTCCTCCCGCACGGAGGTACCCGTCGCCGGCTCCGAGTAGTACCACTTGTGGTTCCAGTTCAGCCGGGCGCCGCCGCTGGGGTCCTGCTTGCACGGGTAGACGATCATGAAGGCCTTGCCGACCTGCTGGTCGGTCACGTCGAAGCAGCGGCCGAACTCGAGGTAGTTGACGATCTGGATCGTGTCCGCGCTCGCCGCACCGGCGCCCACGGCCGGGTCCGGGTTGAAGGAGCCCCAGGGCTGGTCGCTCGCGCACGAGCCGACGTGCAGCTTGGCGTTGCCGACGGCGGCGTTGCTGGTGGTGCCCGCGTAGAGGCACGCACCCGAGTAGTTCGTCAGATCCTGCCTCTGCCCCTGCCAGCGGGCGCCGGTGTCCCAGCTCCACAGCTGGTTCCAGCGCGCGGCATCGGTCTTACAGGGCTGGAGCGTGACCTTCTCACCGGTGCCTCCTGCCGTCACCGGGCCGGTGATGCACAGCGCGGTGCTGCCGGGAAGTGTCGTGACCGCCAGCTTCAGCTTGTAGTCGACGTCGTACAGCCAGAGCTCGTGGTCGTCGTCCGACCCGCACTCGGACTTCGGCTTGTACGTGATCGTCGACCCGGCCGAGAGCCCGTCGGCCCGGAGGCAGAAGGCGTCGCCGAAGGTGTAGATGCGCCCGCCGGCGATGTTCGTGTTGGTGGTGTTGAACTGGTACACCGTCGACAGCGACCGGTCGGCGTCGTCCGCCGACAGCCGCGGGGTCGTCTCGGCGAAGCCCTTGGCGGTGATGTAGGCGTAGATCGGCTGCGTGGCCGGCCGGCACGCCATCTTGTTCGCGGTCAGCCAGGTCTCCGACTGCCCCGCCGGGTCGTCCTTGTAGTAGCGCACCTGGACCTGGTAGCTCAGGTCGCCCGCGGCGTCCGCCACGCTGCCCTCGAGCGTGCAGGGGAGCTGGGTGAGGTCGCCGTAGATCGTCCCGGTGAAGTCGGGGGTGCCGCCCGCGGACCGGATCTGCGACAGGGCCGCCTCGACACCGGCCTCCGCGGCGAAGATCGTGCGGGTGTTCTTGCGCGCGAACTCCGTCGGCCTGGTCTGGGCCATGACCAGGGCCAGCACGACCATGCTGAGCGAGGCCATGATCAGGACGAGCAGGATCGAGCTCATCATCGCGACGCCGCTGTCCTGGCCCAGGGCCTCGAGCACGCCGCGGCGCCGTCCGCGCCCCACCTTGGTCCGCATCGTCAGGGCCTTCCCACCGCGGCCACGCACACCTGCGTGTCCGACTGACCGTCGTTGTCCGCGTCGGCGTTGCTCACCGACCCGGTCGTGCTGTTCCGCGCGACGAACGTCGAC
Organism: Cellulomonas sp. EB106-03-03-XG116; assembly: GCF_058792015.1. NCBI lineage: Bacteria > Bacillati > Actinomycetota > Actinomycetes > Micrococcales > Cellulomonadaceae > Cellulomonas > Cellulomonas sp. EB106-03-03-XG116. Next base: position 22,314 of record NZ_JBYTEP010000012.1, on the reverse strand, counting down.
TCGCTCGACACGCGGGCGTCCGCGGACTCGTTCCCGACCGTGAGGCGCAGCACGAGCCGCTGCCGCGGCTGGTTCTTGGCCGCGTCCGCCGCGAGCACCTCGAACGGGTACCGCTGCGCGGTGTAGCCGTCATCCCCCTCGACGTCCGTGATGAGCGTGGACCACGCCGGCACCGAGGGCGTCGCCGCGTCCCGCCACGTGCGGCTCTGCAGGTCGCCCGAGCTCGGGTCCCACCGCCACTGCGTGCACATGGCGTACCCGGTGCTCGACACCGCCGCACCGGTCCGGAACTCGACGTACCGGCGACCGCTGGCACCGGTGCCCGGGTAGTTCACCGACTCCGCGTACCGGACCTGGCGCTCCATCCGCTGGAACGCCAGGCGCACGGAGTCCCCGGAGGACGCGGTCACATCGGCGCGCACCGTGCCGCGCGTCATCATCACGACGCCGCCCATGAACACGACCAGCACCAGCGTGAAGATGCCGATCGCGACGATCAGCTCGACCAGGGTCATGCCCGCGTCGCCGCGCTCCCGACGGATCGCGTCCCGGATCCGCTCCATCAGTTGGTCACCCGCACGGTGACCGTCACCGGCTCGGACACGATGTCCGCGTACTGGCCCGTCCCGCGGAGCGTGTACTGGAAGGTGCACGTGCCGGTCTGCTTGGGCGTCGTGAAGTTGATCCGACCGTTCTGGATGTCGGGCTGCTGGGTCGGGATCGTGCCGCACGTCAGGTTCGTGAACGTCGGGGTGAGCGCCACCGTGCCGCCGTAGTTCATCGGGGCGTCGTTCGCCCCGATGTTCAGCGACACCGTGGTGCTCTTCTTCGCCGAGTAGCTGTCGGGTTGCGCCACCGGCATCAGCCGGATCGTGACGGTCTTCACCTCGGACGCGACCGAGCGGTCCGGGGTGAGGACCCGGTACTGGAACGTCCAGACGCCGAGCACGTTGCCCTGCTGCTCGTAGGTCAGCGCCGCGCCGACCCGGTTGTCCGCCGCGTTGTACGAGCGCCCGTCGACGAAGAGCTTGCCCTGGTTCATCGCCACCGAGACGACCTCGTAGAGGTACCCGTTGGGGTTGCCGGTCAGGCCGACCATGTTGAGGTCGGTCTTCGACCCGTTGACGGTCGCCGGGACCCGGATCGTGAGGTCGGCGACCTTGGGCGGCGCCCACGTGGTCACCGTGACCGTCACGGTCGCCTCGTTGATGGCGGCGAGCCCGTCGACGTCGGTGTAGGTGTACCGGAACGTGGCCGTGCCGGACTTGTTCTGCGGCTTGAACACGATCGAGGTGCCGGAGACGGTCGCGCTCCACCCGGCGCCCGGCGGCGACGTGATCGTGACGGCCGCGGCGGTGCCGAGGTCGTTCGCCGTGACGGGGATCGTGATGTTCGCGTTCTGGCTCGTCGTCGCGGTGTCGTTGACGGCTCGCGGCATCACGCGGATGCGCACCGTCGCCACGTTGGACTCGCGGCCCGACTGGTCCTTGAGCTTGTAGGTGACCGTCTTGATGCCGGACACGTTGGCCGGCGCCGTGTAGAGGATCTGCCCGTCGGCGCGGACGGACGCGCTGCCCGCGCTCGCCGTCCCCACCAGCTGGACGGGGTTCGTCACGACGACGCCGAGGATGTCGTTCTTCAGCACGTCGATCACCACCTGCTCGCCGACGTTGACGACGGCGTCGTCGTCGACCGCGATCGGTCGGGTGGTGTTGTTCCAGGTGAGGTCGGAGTTGGGGTCGATCAGCGACGTGACCTGGTACGAGCAGCCGGACTCGGGGCAGGACTGGCTCTGCCAGGTGACGCGCACCATCACGCGCATGAGCTCGGTGTAGCCCGAGGGTGCCGAGTCCGGGGCGGTCGGGCCGACCTTGCTGCAGCCCGCCGCCGCGCCGGTCTTGGACCGGTAGCACGGGCCGATCAGGGTCAGCGCCTCGTAGTCGAGGTTGTTGAGCTCGGACGTCGCGACCAGCGGCACGGCGTCGTCGGTGCTGCCGGGCACGGCGGTCGGGGCCGCGTCCCACGCCGCGTAGGTGTCGGCGTAGCCCTCGAGGCCCGCGGTCGCGACGGAGGCCCAGGCGGCCTCGACGTCGTCCTTGGTCCGACCGAGCAGCAGGCCGCTCGTGTCGCCGGCGCGCTTCGCGCCGACGCCGTACGCCCGCTCCATCGCCTCGTTCGCGACCACGACCGCGTTCTGGGACTGCTGCTGGTGGCTCACGGCGCGGGTGCCACCGACGAAGAAGTAGAGGGCCGCCGTCGCCGTGACCGTGAGCAGGGCGAGGGCGACGATCACCTCGACGAGGGTGAAGCCCTCGTCGTCGAGCGGGCGGATCGGGCGGCGCCGGGCCATGGGTGCGTCTCCTGGGGTCGCGGGCGGCGGAGGGGGTCCTGCGCGAGCAGGTGGGTCCGAGCGTGGCTCGGACCCACCTGCTCGTGAGTGCGTCAGCGGGGCCGGACGTCAGTCCTGGAGGCCGCCCTTGGCGCTGTCGTACGTGATGTCGGTGTCCTTGCCGTCCGGGTTGTCGGCGACGATCGTGTAGCTGCCATCAGAGTTGTTGGTGAAGGTCAGCTCGGTCTTGTCGTTGCTCAGCTTGACGTCCACGTCGGTGCCACCAGCGGCGCCGGTCAGGGTGATCGAACCGGTGCCGGTCGCGTCGGCCGGGTACTCCTGGTTGTCCACGAAGTACATCTCGGCCTCGTTGGCGACGGTCCGCAGGTCGGACTTCACGCCGGCGTCCATGGCGCTCTTGCGCTGGTTCATGAACACCGGGATCGCGATCGCCGCGAGGATGCCGATGATGATGACGACGACGAGGAGCTCGATCAGGGTGAAACCCTGGTCCTTCTTCGCCATAGCCTTCTGGATGCGAGCGATCATGCTCATCTCCCGTTTCAGTTTCGAATCCACTGTGTCAAGTTCGGAAAGGGCCCGCAGGTCCCCCGCCACAGATGACTTCGGGTGCCAGCACCCGTGACTTGAGGTCGGTTCCGGGGTGATCCGACAATCACCCGTTCGACGCAGGCGAAACGGTAGAAACGGACATTCGAGGAGCGCTTTCATCACCCGTCGGGGTGAACGAAGCCGCAGGTCACCCGGGTGAGGGTGACCTGCGGCTGTGGTTCTGCCGAACGACTACTGCACCAGCTCGTAGATCGAGAAGATCGGCATGTAGAGGGCGACGATCATGCCGCCGATGAGACCGCCGAGGACCACGATCATGAGCGGCTCGATGAGGCTGGTCAGCTGTTCGGTGGTCGACTCGACCTCCTGGTCGTAGAAGTCCGCGACCTTGCCCAGCATGGTGTCGAGCGCGCCGGTGTCCTCGCCGACGGCCATCATCTGCGTGACCATGGGCGGGAACACCGGGTGGTCGGCCAGCGGGCCGGCGAGCGACTGGCCGGTGCGGACGGACTCCTGGACCGCCTTGGTGGCACGCTCGACGACGACGTTGCCGCTCGTCTCGCCGACGATCTCCAGCGCCTGAAGGATCGGGACACCGGCGTGGATCATCGCGCCGAAGTTCCGGGTGAACCGCGCGATCGCGATCTTCTTGAACAGCTTGCCGAACACCGGCAGGCGCAGCTTGAGTGGGTCGAGCTTCTCCCGGACCGCGCGGTCGTTCTTGTGCCGGCCCCACCACACCGCGAAAACGATCAGCGCCGCGACCATCGGCCCGATCGCCCACTTGAGGACTCCGGAGAGGAACACGAGGAACTGCGTCGCCGCGGGGAGCTCGCCGCCGAGCGAGGCGAACATGTTCTGGAAGATCGGCACGATGAACAGCAGCATGCCGACGACGGCCAAGATCGCGATGACGAAGACGACGACCGGGTAGGTCATCGCGCTCTGCACCTTGCCGCGGAGCTTGACCTCGGACTCGAAGTTCTCGGCGATGGAGACGAGCACCTCGTCGAGGAAGCCGCCGATCTCACCCGCGCGCACCATGTTGATCATCAGCGGCGGGAACACCTCGGGGTGCCGCCCGAGCGCGACGGAGAACGCCACACCCGTCTCCACGTCGTTGCGCACCTGCGCCACGATCTTAGCGAGCGGCTTCGACTCGGTCTGGTCGGCCAGGATCGCCAGCGCGCGGATCAACGACAGACCGGAGTTGATCATCGTCGCGAGCTGGCGCGCCGCGACCGCGAGGTCCTTGAGCGTGATCCGGTCGCCGAACCCGGGGAACGAGATCTCTCGCTGCAGACCCGTGTTCTTGACCTCCGAGATCGACAGCGCTGCTAGCCCCATCTCCCGGAGCCGGCTGGCGACGGCCGCTTCGTTGGCCGCGTCGACGCGACCCTTGACGACCTTCCCCTCCCGGTCGCGGACGGCGTACTCGTAGGTGCGCGCCCCCGAGGCGCCCGGTGCGGTGGTGGTGGCCATCAGTGTCCCTGCATCCCGTACGAGTCCGGACCGAGGCCGGCCGCGCCCTGCGACTGGCCGGAGAACCGGCCGGTCAGCCGGTTGAAGTCCTCGATGTGGTGGCACTTCTCGAGACCGACCTCGTGGGTGATCGCGCCCGACTTCACGAGCTCGGCGAGGTGCTGGTCCATGGTGTGCATGCCCTGCTGGGCCCCGGCCTGCATGGCCGAGTAGATCTGGTGCGTCTTGCCCTCGCGGATGAGGTTGCGGATCGCGGGGGTCGCCACCAGGACCTCGGTCGCGACTGAGCGGCCGACCCCGCTCGCGCGCTTGCAGAGCGTCTGGCTGACGACGCCCTGGATCGCGCCCGCGAGCTGAGTCCGCACCTGCGCCTGCTGCCCCGACGGGAACACGTCGATGATGCGGTCGATGGTCTGGGCCGCGTCCTGCGTGTGCAGGGTCGCGAACACGAGGTGACCGGTCTCGGCCGCGGTCAGGGCGACGGAGATGGTCTCCAGGTCGCGCATCTCGCCGACCAGGATGATGTCCGGGTCCTGCCGCAGCACGTGCTTGAGCGCGTTGGCGAACGAGTGGGTGTCCTCCCCCACCTCGCGCTGGTTCACCAGCGCCTTCTTGTGCCGGTGCAGGAACTCGATCGGGTCCTCGACGGTCATGATGTGGTCGGGCCGCGTGCGGTTGGCCAGGTCGATGATCGACGCGAGCGTCGTCGACTTGCCGGAGCCGGTCGGACCGGTGACGAGCACCAGGCCGCGAGGGAGCCCCGCGAACGTCGCCACGATGGGCGGGACGCCCAGCTGCTCCAGCGGCTTGATCTCGTACGGGATCACGCGGAAGGCCGCGCCGATGGACTCGCGCTGCTGGTACAGGTTGAGACGGAACCGGGCGAGGCCACGCACGGCGTAGGACAGGTCCAGCTCGAGGTTCGCCTCGAACTTCTCCCGCTGCTTCTGGGTGAGGACCGAGTACAGCGTGCGGCGGAGCGCCTCCGGCTGCAGGACGTCGTAGCCCTCGAGCGGGACGAGCGAGCCGGACAACCGGATGGTCGGCGCGGCGCCCGAGGTGAGGTGCAGGTCGGAAGCCCCGGCCGCCACCATCGCGTGCAGCGCACCCTCCAGGTCGAGGTCCCCCTCGCGGGTCTGCTCGCCCATGCCCGCGCGCGCGCCGCCGGAGCGCAGCGCCGCCCGGGTGCCGGGTGCCGCGGCCGCGCGTGCCGGGGCACCGGCCGCGCCCTGCGGCACGGCCGCGGGCGCAGTGGCAGCCGGGGCGGAGGGCGCCGGGATACCGGGCACCGGGGCGCCGGTCGGCGGCGCGGCGGGGTACGTCGCGCCCGGGGGGATCGCGGGCGCCGGGAGGCCGTACCCACGCGGCGCATGAGCGGCCTGGGTCGCCACGGGCGGCGCCACCGCCGGCACCGGCGAGACCGCCGGCGCACCGGCGCCCGGCACGTACGGCGGCAGCGCCTGCGTCTGCTGCCACGGCTCAGGCGTGTCGTACTCGCTCACCGCTCCACCCCTCGCGCGCCGGCCCGCCGACCTGCGGCGCCGTGTCGTTGGCTCTCATCGGCCGGAGAACCGCTCTTCTTGAGCGGTCGCTCCGCGGACCACCCGGTCACGCGACGACCCGCAGGATCTCCTCCACCGACGTCTGCCCCAGCGCGACCTTCTGCCAGCCGTCGTCGCGGAGCGTGATCATGCCCTGCTGCCGCGCGGTGGCCCCGATCTCCGCGGCCGACGCCCGCGCCACGGCCAGGCGCTCGATGTCCTCGGTCACCCGCATGACCTCGTGCAGCGCAACCCGCCCGCGGTACCCGGTGCGGGAGCACGCGACGCAGCCGACGGGCCGGAACAGCTCGGGCAGCGGCTCCCCCGGCACCCACGGGAACCGCGCGCCGATGAGCTCGGTCTCGGTCGGGACGTACGGCTCGCAGCACTTGGCGCACAGCCGCCGGGCGAGCCGCTGTGCGACCACCGCGTCGAGCGCGGAGCCGACGAGGAACGGCTCGATGCCCATCTCGGTGAGGCGGGTGATCGCGGACGGCGCGTCGTTGGTGTGCAGCGTCGAGAGCACGAGGTGGCCGGTGAGCGCCGCCTCGATGGCGATCTGCGCGGTCTCGTGGTCGCGGATCTCACCGAGCAGCACGACGTCGGGGTCGGACCGCAGGATGGAGCGCAGCGCGCCCGCGAACGTCAGGCCCGCCTTCGGGTTCACCTGCACCTGGTTGATGCCGGCGAGGCGGTACTCGACCGGGTCCTCGACCGTGATGACGTTGATCTCCGGCTTGGAGACCGCGTTCAGCGTCGCGTACAGGGTGGTCGACTTGCCGGAACCCGTGGGCCCGGTGACCAGGATCATCCCGTACGGCTTGGTGTACGCGTCCTTGTACGACTCGTAGTTGTGCTCGAGGAACGCGAGGTCGCGCAGGTCGAGCGAGGCCGTGGAGTTGTCCAGGATCCGCATGACGATCTTCTCGCCCCACACCGTCGGCAGGGTGGCGACGCGGAGGTCGATCTTGCGGCCGTTGTGGGTGACGGACATGCGGCCGTCCTGGGGCTTGCGGCGCTCCGCGATGTCGATGTCCGACATGATCTTGACGCGCGAGATGACGCCGCCCTGGATCTGCTTGGGCGAGCGCTGCATCTCGTGCAGCACGCCGTCGATGCGGTACCGCACGCGCAGGTCGTGCTCGGTGGGCTCGATGTGGATGTCGGAGGCCCGGTCGGAGATCGCCTGGGTCACCAGCAGGTTCACGTACCGGACGATCGGGGCGTCGTCCTCGACGGCGTTGCCGATGCTCGACAGGTCGACCTGCGCCTGCTGGGACTGCTGCTCCTCCTCGAACGCGGAGGACAGGTCCTCCATCTCGCCGTCGGCGCGGCAGAACCGCTCGATCGCGCGGCTGAGGTTCTCGTAGGTCGCGACGATCGGCAGGACCGCCATGCCCGAGACGGTCCGCACGTCGTCGACGGCGACCACGTTGCCGGGGTCGGCGGTCGCCAGGACGAGCGCGCCGTCCTGGAACCCGACGGGCAGCACGGTGTACCGGCGGCACAAGGCGGCGGGCACCATCGAGACCGCGGACCGGTCCACCTGGTACTCGTCGAGGTCGACGAACGCCATCCCGACCTGCCGCGCGAGCGCGGCCACGAGCTGCCCCTCGGTGAGGACCCCGATCTCGACCAGCGTGCGGCCGAGGGACTGCCCCCGGGCCATCTGCTCGTCCAGCGCGGCCATGAGCTGCGCCTCGCTGACCAGGCCCTCGTCCAGCAGGATCTCGCCGAGCTGCTTCACCCCGTTGCCCTTTCGTCCGGGGCAGGCAGGTGCACCGGCCCCGTAGGACCCATCGGCACGCGGGTGCGGCGAGATGAGGACCCGGGGGCGCTCAGACGCGCCGGGGACCGTCCCGGCCGGGTGAATCAGCCGGTCAGCCGGTCGCCGTCGAGCGCCGCCCCGAGCGCGTCGTCCATCGCGGCGAGCGGCCCGGGCCGCCCGGTCATGAGCCGCACCTGCTCGGCGGCCTGGTGCAGCAGCATCCGCTCCCCCGGCACGGCGACGCCGGCGGCGGCGAGCCAGGCGGCGTGCAGCGCGGTGGGCCGCGGGTCGTAGGCGACGTCGAGCAGCACGGCGCCCGGCCGCAGGGCGGGTCCCTGGGGCAGCGCGGCCGCCAGGTCGTCCGCGGCGTGCGGCGGCAGCGTGGAGACGACGAGGTCGGCGCCGGCCAGCGCGGCGGGCGCGCCGTCGAGCGTGCGGAACGCCGGCTCGACGCCCATGCGGTGCGCCGCACGCGCGAGCGCTCCCGTGCGGCCGAGCGACCGCGCGAGCACGACCGGCGTCGTGCAGCCGAGCTCGGCCAGCGCGGCGAGGGCGGACGCGGCGGTCGCACCCGCGCCGAGGACGACGGCGGCGCGGGCCGGGGCGCGCTCCCCCGGCGACGCCGCGTCCGCCGCGCCCAGCCCCTCCGACAGCGCCGCCACGATGCCGTGCACGTCCGTGTTGGCCCCGGTGAGCACCGGCCGGCCCGACCCGCCCGCCTGCACCAGCACCGTGTTCACCGCGCCGACGACGGCCGCCAGCGGCTCGACGTGGTCGAGCAGCGGCAGCACCGTCTGCTTGAGCGGCATGGTCAGGCTGAGCCCGGCCCAGGTCGCGTCGAGGTCGCCGACGAACGCCGGCAGCTGCTCCTCGGTGACGTCGACCGCGTCGTACGCCCAGCCGTCGAGACCGAGGGACCGGTAGGCGGCCCGGTGCAGGACCGGGGACAGCGAGTGCGCGATCGGGTGGCCGAGCACCGCGGCGCGGCGCGCGGCACCGGTCACTGGTTGGCCGCCTGCCACTCCCGCAGCTCGTCGACGTAGGTCTGGTGCTCGGCGAACGTCTCGGCGAACTTCGTCTCGCCGGTGTCGAGGTTCACCGTGACCCAGAACAGCCACGGCCCGTCCGCAGGGTTGAGCACGGCGTCGATCGACACCTCGCCCGGGTTGGCGATCGGGGTCGGCGGCAGGCCGGTGATCTTGTACGAGTTGTACGGGTTGTACGGCGGCTGCGCCTGGCTGGTGTCGGCGTAGGTCAGCTCGGTGCCGGGGATCCCCAGGCCGTACGCGTTGATCGCGTCGATCTGCAGCGGCATCTCGGCGGCCAGGCGGTTGTCGATGGCGCGGGCGATCTTGGCCCGGTCCTCGTCGAGCTTGCCCTCGCGCTCGACGATCGACGCCTGGTTGAGCACCGTCTCCCACTGGTCCTGGGCGACGCCCTTCTCGGTGAGCAGGGCCGTGGTCCGCGCGACCATCTGGGACAGCACGCTCGCGGCGCTCGAGCCGGGCTCGACCTCGTAGGTCATCGGGAACAGCCAGCCCTCGACGTTGCCGCCGGCCTCGGCGGGCAGCCCGATCGCGGCGGGGTCGGCCGCGGCGGCCTCGAGGTCCTCGACGGTGATGCCGGTGACCTCGTAGACGCGCTGGTAGATCTGCTGGGCGGTGTAGCCCTCCGGGATCGTCACCCGGTTCGACACGCGGTTGGCGGGGTCGAGGAGCGCGGCGACCGCGTCGCTGGCCTTCATCTCGAGCTGCAGGCCGTAGGTACCGGGCTGGATCCCGACCGCGGCGGGGTTCGCGGCGTACGCGCTGGTGAACGCGTTCACGGTCGCGACGACGCCGGCGTCGACCAGCGTCTGCCCGATCGCGCCGCCGGTGTCGCCGGACGCGACGGTCACCTGGACCTCGCCGCTGCCCGGTCCCGGGAAGTCCTGCACGGTCTCGTCGGTGCTGCCGCCGCCGGAGAACAGCCCGCCGAACACGCTCCACACGACGAAGCCGGCGCCGCCGACGAGGACGAGCGCGAGCAGGAGCACGACGACGCTGCGGCGCCGCCGGTGCTTCTTCTGCTTGGCGCGCTGCTCCTGCGAGTCGCGGCGCGAGCGGCGCGAGGGCGGGGGTGCCTCGTGGTGCTCCTGCTGCGGAGCACCGAGGAACAGGTCGCTCACTCGGTCGTCCCTTCGGTGTGTCCTGCTCGTCCAGGCTCCTGCTGACCCCCCGGGCGCTCCTCCGCGGGAGGCTCCGGGCGGGTCGCCGTGACCCGCTCGCCGGGCCTGCGGCCCGAGGAGCGCTCCGCGTCGAGCGCGGTCTGCAGGATCACCACGGCGGCCGCCTGGTCGACGACCGCCCGGTGACGACGTCCGGACCGGCCGGACGCGTGCAGCGCCTGATGGGCGGACACCGTGCTCATCCGCTCGTCGACCAACCGCACCGGAACCGGGGCGACGGCCTGCGCCAGCGCACCAGCGTACGCGCGTGCGGCCTGTGCTGCCGAGCCCTCGGTCCCGGAGAGGTGCTTCGGGAGGCCGACGTACACCGCCGCGGCGAACCGCTCGGCCACCTCGGCGACGATCGTGGCGACGTCCGACGGCAGCGCACCCGGGGCCGGCGGGCGGGTGTCGCGGGGCAGCGTGTCGACCGGCGTGGCCACGAGGCCGTCCGGGTCGCTGGCCGCGAGGCCGACCCGGACCGAGCCGACGTCCACGGCGAGCCGGGCCCCGCGCACGACGGCGTCGGGGTCCGGCACCCCGGGCGCGTCGGCCGCGCCCGGGGTGCCGGCCACGGGGCTCAGGCCCCCGCCCCGATCGCCTCGCGGATGCCGGCCAGCGCCTCGGGCAGCCGGGCGGCGTCGGCTCCACCGCCCTGCGCCAGGTCGTCCTTGCCGCCGCCACCGCCGCCGAGCAGGCCGGACGCGGTCTTGACCAGGGCGCCCGCGCGGACGCCCTTCTCGCGCGCCGCGGCGTTCGTCGCGACCACGACGACCGGGCGGCCCTTGGCCACGCCGCCGACCGCGACGACGGCCGGGGCCGCCTCGCCGAGGCGGGAGCGGACGTCGAGCACCAGGGTGCGCAGGTCGTCCGCCGCGACCTCGCCGGCGTCGTGGGTGACCACGCGGGTGCCGGCGATCTCGGCCGCGGAGGACGCGAGCGTGCCCGCGATCGCGAGGACCTGCGCGGCGCGCAGCCCGGCGAGCTCCTTCTCGGACTCCTTGAGCCGGGTCATCAGCGAGGACACCCGGTCGGCGAGCTCGTCGGGGCGCGCCCCGAGCAGGCCGGAGATCTGGCCGACGAGGGCGCGCTCCTTGGCGTGGAAGCCGTACGCCCCGTCGCCGACGAGCGCGTCGACCCGGCGGACGCCGGAGCCGATCGAGGCCTCGCCGAGCAGGGTGACCAGGCCGAGCTCGCCCGACTGCCGCACGTGCGTGCCGCCGCAGAGCTCGCGGGACCAGTCGCCGCCGATCGACACGACGCGCACCTGGTCGCCGTACTTCTCGCCGAACAGCGCCATCGCGCCGAGCGCGCGGGCCTCGGCGATCGGCATGACCGCGTCGGTGACCTCGAGGTTCTCCTGGAGCCGGGTGTTCACCCGCTCCTCGACCTCGGACAGCACGCCCTGAGGGACGGCCTGGCCGGCGCGGAAGTCGAACCGCACGCGGCTGGGCGCGTTCTCGGAGCCCGCCTGGGTGGCCGACGGGCCGAGGGACTCCTGGATGGCCTTGTGCACCATGTGCGTCGCGGTGTGCGCGCGGCTGATCGCGATGCGGCGCGCGGTGTCGATCGACGCGACGCCCGGCTCGTCCAGCGTGACGGTGCCCTCGACCAGGCGCCCGCGGTGCACGGGCAGGCCCTTGACCGGCGCCTGCACGTCGTCGACCTCGATGGTCGCGCCGCCGTCGAGCACGATCGTGCCGTGGTCGGCCAGCTGGCCGCCCATCTCGGCGTAGAACGGCGTCACGTCCAGGACGACCTCGACCTCGGCCGGCGCGGTGGCCGCCGGCGCGGGCTGCCCGTCGACGAGCAGGCCGACGACGCGCGAGCGGGAGGTGCTGCGGTCGTAGCCGACGAACTCGACCGGGCGCGCGCCGGACCCGCTCAGGGTCGCGTGCAGGTCCTGGTACGCGGCGGTGTCCGTGCGGCCCGCGCGCTTGGCCAGCGCGTCCGCCCGGGCGCGGTCGCGCTGCGCCTGCATGAGCGTCCGGAACGCCTTCTCGTCGACGGAGACGCCCTGCTCGGCCGCCATCTCGAGGGTGAGGTCGATCGGGAAGCCGTAGGTGTCGTGCAGCTGGAACGCCTTCTCGCCCGACAGCAGCGGCGCCGCGCTCGGCGTCCCGGTGCCGGTCGACTTCACCTCGGAGACCGCCAGGTCGAGGATCGAGGTGCCCGCGACGAGGGTGCGCAGGAACGCCTCCTCCTCCGCGTACGCGACCTTGGCGATCCGGTCGAAGTCGCGCGCCAGCTCCGGGTACGACGGCGACATGGCGTCGCGGGAGACGGGCAGCAGCGTCGGCAGCGCGGGGGTCTCGACGCCGAGCAGGCGCATCGCGCGGACGGCACGGCGCAGCAGGCGGCGCAGCACGTAGCCCCGGCCCTCGTTCGACGGGACGACGCCGTCGCCCATGAGCATGAGGCCGGAGCGCACGTGGTCCGCGACGACGCGCATCCGCACGTCGTCCTCGTGGTCCGCGCCGTACCGGCGGCCGGACAGCGCCTGGGCGGCCTCGATGACCGGGAAGACCTCGTCGATCTCGTACATGTTGTCGACGCCCTGCAGCAGGAACGCGACGCGCTCCAGCCCCATGCCGGTGTCGATGTTCTTCTGCTTGAGCTCGCCGAGGATCGGGAAGTTCTCCTTGCCGCCCCCGTCGCCGCGCTCGTACTGCATGAACACGAGGTTCCAGATCTCGATGTACCGGTCCTCGTCCACGACCGGGCCGCCCTCGGCGCCGTACTCGGGGCCGCGGTCGACGTAGATCTCCGAGCACGGGCCCGCGGGGCCGCGCGCGCCGGTCGACCAGTAGTTGTCCTTCATGCCGCGGCGCTGGATGCGCTCGTCCGGCAGGCCGGCGATCTTCTTCCAGAGCTCGGCCGCCTCGTCGTCGGTCTCGTAGACCGTGACCCAGATCGTCTCCGGGTCGAAGCCGTAGCCGCCCCGGTCCTGCGGAGTGGTGATCAGCTCCCACGCGTGGGTGATCGCCCCCTCCTTGAAGTAGTCGCCGAAGGAGAAGTTGCCGTTCATCTGGAAGAACGTGCCGTGCCGCGTCGTCTTGCCGACCTCCTCGATGTCGAGGGTGCGCACGCACTTCTGCACGCTCGTCGCGCGCGGCCACGGGGCCGTCTGCTCGCCGAGCATGTACGGGATGAACGGCACCATGCCCGCGATGACGAACAGCGTCGACGGGTCGGGCGAGATCAGCGGGGCCGAGGGCACCACGGCGTGGCCGCGGGCCTCGAAGAAGTCGAGCCAACGCTGGCGGATCTCGGCGGTGCGCATGGTGTCCTCGTCTGGGTCGGGTGGCGGGGGTCGCGGGCCCTCGCCCGTTCTCGTGGTTCAGCGTCGCCGACGGCGGGTGTGTTCCCGCGCGGGCGACCGGGTGCAGCCTAGGGGCCGCGGGGCCGGTGTCAGTAGAAGGAGTACGGCAGGTCGCCGTCGCCGTCGGCCGGGTCGTCCGTCGGCTCCTCGGCCCAGCCGCGGCGGGCGCGGGCGGCGCGCGCCGCGTCCCGGGCCTCGGGGTCCCGGTGCCAGGCGGGCGGGACGGCGCCGTGCGCGTCGTGCTCGGCCTCCCGGTCCGCGGCGCGGCGCCCGGCGCGCTCGGCGCGGATCGCGTCCACGTCGACGTCGCCGACGAGGTCGTGCCGCAGCTGAGCCTCGCGCTCGGCCATGCCGGTGCGGAACTCGCGGCGCGCGTCGGACAGCGACCGGACGGCGCCGGCCGTGGTGGCGCCCGCGCGGAACGCGGTGCGCGCGGCGCGGGCGGCCGTGCCGGCGGTGGCCCGGGCGGTCCCGGCCGCGCCGGTCGCCGAGCCGTCGGCGTGCGCGCCGTGGCCGGCGGGGGCGCCCGTGAGGTCGTCCAGCAGGCCGAGCCGCTTCGCGCCGGCGACCGCCGCAGCGACGCCGACCGCGACCCAGAGCAGCCGGCTCATCGCCCGGACCGCCCGCGGCCCAGGCCGGACAGCGCGCGCCGCACGCCGTAGCTGAAGGCCGCGACCTTGATCATCGGGCCGCCGACGGTCGCGGCGAACAGCGACGTCAGGGCGGAGGCGTTCTGCGTGATCTGGGCGGCGGACGTCGTGATCGCGTCCACCCGCTCGAGCTGGGTGTTCGTCGACGACACCGTGGTGGCGGCCTCGTCCAGGATCGGCACCGTGTGCTCGGTGATCTCCTTGACGGAGGTCCGGGTCTCGTCCAGCACCCGCCCGAGCTTCACCAGCGGCACGGCGAGCGCGCCCACCAGCAGCACGAAGGCGATGGCCGCGATGAGCCCCGCGATGTCTCCCAGCATGGCCAGCCCTTCTGCTCGTGCCGGCACCGCGCCGACGACACCGGAACCCTACCCGGCGTGCGGTGTCGCGCCGGGCGACCGGCCGCGCGCGCGGGCCGGGAACGCCGCGACGCCCCGGCGCCGACCCCGAGGGGGCGGTGCGAGGGCGTCGCGGACGTGCGAGCCGGGTGGCTCAGCGGGCGTAGTACTCGACGACCAGCTGGACGTCGCAGGTCACGGGGACCTCGGCGCGCTTCGGGCGGCGCACCAGCACGGCCGACAGCTTCTCGAGCTGGACGTCCAGGTAGCCCGGGACGGCCGGCAGCACGTCGCGGTGGGCGCCGGCGGCGGCCACCTGGAACGGCACGGTGGTCTGCGACTTCGGCTTGATCTGCAGGGTCTGGCCCTCCTTCACGCGGAAGGACGGACGGTCCACGATCTTGCCGTCGACGAGGATGTGGCGGTGGGTCACGACCTGGCGCGCCTGCAGGATGGTGCGGGCGAAGCCGGCGCGGAGCACCAGCGCGTCGAGACGGGTCTCGAGGTCCTCGACCAGGGCCTCACCGGTCAGGCCCGGGGCCTTGCGGGCGTCCTCGTACGCACGGGCGAGCTGCTTCTCGCGCAGCGCGTACTGGGCGCGCAGCCGCTGCTTCTCGCGCAGACGCACCGCGTAGTCCGACTCGGTGCGGCGGCGGGCGCGGCCGTGCTCGCCGGGCGGGTAGGGGCGCTTCTCGAAGTGCTTGACGGCCTTCGGGGTGAGCGCGAGGCCGAGGGCGCGCGAGAGGCGCACCTGGCGACGCGCACGCGTCACGTTGCTCATGTGGTTCTTCCTGTCGTTTCTCGTACGGCACACCCGTGCCCGGCGAACCCGGGCGGGGCGTGGGGCCGACCTCCGTGCGTCCGTACGAGGCGGACGCGGCTAGGACCCCAGGCGGCCGTCCGGCTGACCCACCGGGAGACCCCGGGGTGCGGACGACCGTGCAACTCTACCGGGTGGGCGTCGCTGGGCCTAATGCGGGCCGGCCGGCGGTCGGTCGGCGGGCCGGTCAGCGGTCCTGCGGCGGCGGCGCCTGGTCCAGCACGGACCGGATCCGGCCGAGCCGCTCGCCGACCTGCCGCTCGTACCCGTTCTCCGTGGGGCTGTAGTAGCGGGTGCCGACCAGGTCGTCCGGGAGGTACTGCTGCGCGGCGATCCCGTGCGGGTGGTCGTGGGCGTACAGGTACCCCTTGCCGTGCCCCAGCTGCTTGGCGCCGGCGTAGTGCGCGTCCCGCAGGTGCGCGGGCACCGACCCGAGCCGGCCCGCCTGGACGTCCGCGAGGGCGGCGTTGATCCCGTTGTAGGCGGCGTTCGACTTCGGGGCCGTCGCCAGGTGCACGACGGCCTCGGCCAGGATGATCCGCGCCTCGGGCATGCCGATGAGCTGCACGGCCTGCGCCGCGGCGACCGCGGTCTGCAGGGCGCTCGGGTCGGCCATGCCCACGTCCTCCGACGCCGAGATGACGATGCGCCGGGCGATGAACCGCGGGTCCTCCCCCGCCGCGATCATCCGGGCGAGGTAGTGCAGGGACGCGTCGACGTCGGAGCCCCGCACCGACTTGATGAAGGCGCTGATGACGTCGTAGTGCTGGTCCCCGTCCCGGTCGTACCGGACGGCGGCGACGTCGATCGCGCGCTCGGTGGTCGCGAGGTCGACGACCGCCGGGGCGTCCGCGTCGTCGCCGAGGTCGACGTCCGGGTCCGCCAGGCGCGCCTCCCGGTCCGCCAGCGCCGCGCCCGCGGCCGCCTCGAGGATCGTCAGCGCCTTGCGGGCGTCGCCGCCGGACAGCCGGAGCAGGTGGTCCTCGGCGTCCTCGGTGAGCACGACCGCTCCGCCGAGCCCGCGCTCGTCCTCGACGGCCCGCCGGATCAGCGCCCGGACGTCGTCGGTCTCGAGCGGCTTGAGCGTCAGCAGCAGCGAGCGGGACAGCAGCGGGGAGTTCACCGAGAAGCTCGGGTTCTCCGTCGTCGCCGCGACGAGCGTCACCCAGCGGTTCTCGACGCTCGGCAGCAGCGCGTCCTGCTGCGCCTTGGTGAACCGGTGCACCTCGTCGATGAACAGCACCGTCTCCGAGCCGTCGGACGCCAGCCGGCGCCGGGCGTCGTCGACGACCTGCCGCACGTCCTTGACACCGGCGGTGACCGCGGACAGCTCGACGAACCGGCGGCCGGAGGTCGTCGCGACCAGGTAGGCGAGCGTCGTCTTGCCCGTGCCGGGCGGGCCCCAGAGCACGACCGACGACGGCGCCGCCCGCCGCGCGGTCGCGTCGCCGGGCTCGACCAACCGCCGGAGCGGCGAGCCCGGCACCAGCAGGTGCTCCTGCCCGGCGACCTCCGCCAGGCTGCGCGGGCGCATGCGCACCGCCAGCGGCGCCCCCGCCGACGGGGCGGGCGTGCCCTGCGCCGAGGTGGTCACCGCGTCGAACAGGTCCATGCCCACGAGCCTACGGGCGCCGTCCCACACGCCGCGCCGTGGGACGGATGGGACCGGTGGTGCGCGAGGGGCGTCCGGCCTGCGATGCTGGCCCGCGTGTTCGAGAGCCTCGGCCGCCTGGTCGCCCGCCACCCCCGCCTCACGGTGCTCGTCTGGGCCGTCGTGGCCGCGGGCTGCTTCGCGGTGGCGCTCGTCGGGGTCGGCGGGCAGAACCTGTTCGACCGGCTGAGCACCGGCGAGCCGGTCGTCCCCGGCTCGGACAGCGCGCGGGCGAGCGAGCTGCTGGCCGCGACCAGCACGTCCGGCGCCTCGCTGAGCCTCGTGGTGCAGGGCGTGGACCCCGCGGCCGAGGGGCTGGCGGAGGCGCTGGCGCCGGCCCGCGAGGAGGTCGCGGCCGTCGACGGCGTGCTGTCGGTCATCGACCCGTTCGTGCTGCCCGACGGGCCCGCCAACCCGGCGGCGGCACCCCTGCTCGCGCAGGACGGCGACGGGTTCCTCCTGGTCGCCGAGCTGGACCCCGAGCTGTCCGACGACGCGGAGTCCGCCGCGCTGCGCGACCTCCAGGTGCGGCTCGCGGACGTCCCCGACGCGCTGCACGACGTGGCCCCGGACGCGACCGGCCTGGTCGGCGGCACCTCGCTCATCGTGTCGGCGATCACCGACCAGGTGGAGCGGGACCTGACCACCGGCGAGGCCATCGCCCTGCCGGTCGCGCTGCTCATCATGGTGCTGGTGTTCGGCGGGTTCCTCGCCGCGGCGATGCCGCTGGCCGGGGCGATCGCGTCCATCGCGGGCGGCCTCGGGTCGCTGGTCGCGCTGTCGTACGTGATGGACGACCTCGAGTCGTCGGTCGTGAACGTCGTCACGGTGCTCGGCCTCGGGCTGTCGATCGACTACGGGCTGCTGATCGTGTCCCGGTTCCGCGAGGAGCTCGGCAAGACGCTGGGCGACGACGAGGGTCGCTCGGCCCGGCGGCGGCGCGGCGACGGCGCGGTGGTCGGCGCGCTGCTCACCACCATGTCGACCGCGGGGCGCACCGTCGCGTTCTCCGCGCTGACGGTGGCCATCTCGATCGCGGGCCTGCTCGTGTTCCGACAGGACATCCTCCGGGCGTTCGGCGCCGGCTCGGTCGCCGTCATCGTGTTCGCGGTCGCCACCGCCCTGACCCTGGTGCCCGCGCTGCTGGTGCTGGCCGGTCGGCGGCTCGCCCGGCCCAGCGTGCTGTCGCGCGTGCCCGGGGTGCGCGCCGTGCTCGCCCGCACCGCGGACGTCGAGCACGAGGAGGGCGTGTTCTCCCGGCTCGCCGCGCGCGTGCAGCGGCGCCCCTGGTGGGTGCTGGGCGGCTCGCTCGCGGTCCTGCTCGTCCTCGCGACCCCGCTGCTGCACCTCGAGCTGCGCAACTCCACCACCGAGCTGCTCCCCCGGTCCAGCCCGCAGCGCGAGTACGTCCAGGTGCTCGCCGAGCAGTACCCCGCGTCCTCGTCGGCCGCGGTGCCCGTCGTCGCCCAGACCTCCGTCGCGGACGCGCAGGCGGCCGTCCCCGAGATCGAGGCGCTCGACGGCGTCGCGTCCGTCGACGCGCCGGTCGCCCGCGGGTCGGTCGTCGTGATCGGCGTGCGCCCCGACACCGACGACCCCGGCGGCGCCGACGCCCAGGCGGTCGTGCACGAGCTGCGCGATCTCGACCTGCCGTTCGAGGCCTACGTCGGCGGGCAGGCCGCGAACCAGATCGACTTCACCGACGCGCTGGTGGACCGCGCACCCTGGGCGCTCGGCATCGTGGCGGTGGCGACCCTCGTGCTGCTGTTCCTCATGACCGGATCGGTGCTGGTGCCGGTCAAGGCGCTGCTGACCAACGTCGTGTCGCTGTGCGCGTCCCTCGGCGTGCTGGTCTGGGTGTTCCAGGACGGGCACCTGTCCGGGCTGCTGCAGTTCGACCCGACCGGCGGCATCGAGACCTACGTGCTGGCGCTCGTCATCGCGTTCGCCTTCGGCCTCGCCATGGACTACGAGGTGTTCCTGCTCTCCCGGATCAAGGAGCTGCACGACGCCGGGGCGCCCAACGACGTGGCCGTGCGGCTCGGGCTCCAGCGGTCGGGGCGGGTCATCACGTCCGCCGCGGCGATCATCATCGCGGTGTTCGCGGGCTTCGTCGCCGGCGAGCTGCTGGTGATCAAGGAGGTCGGCTTCTCGCTGGCCGTCGCGGTGCTGATCGACGCGACGCTGGTCCGGCTGCTGCTGGTGCCCGCGACGATGACCGTGCTCGGCGACCTGAACTGGTGGGCCCCGGCGCCCCTGCGCCGCCTGCACGCCCGGCTGGCGCTCACGCACTGACGGCGGCGGGCGCGCGCCCGGAGGCGCGGCGGCAGTCGGCACCCCGCGGCCGGGCCCGGCCCGTCCGCGCCACCCGGCAGCGCTCCCGCGCCGCGCCCGGTCCGCCGTGCCCCGCGAGCGAGTAACCGACACGTCGAGCGAGCATCCGACGACTATTCGCTCGACGTGTCGGTTACCCGCTCGGTGATCGCCCGCGGGCGGGCGGGCGGGGGCTCGGTCAGGCGCCGCGGCGGCGCAGGGTCGTCAGGCGGTGCAGGGTGCGCAGGCCCAGGCGGTGGTAGATCCGCCGGGCGCCGTGGTTGTCGTCCCACATGCCCAGCGACACCCAGTCGGCGCCGTCGGCGAGCAGCGCCCGCACCGCCCCGGCCGTCAGCGCCGCCCCGAGCCCCTGGCCGCGCTCGCCCGGCCGGACGCCGAGCCCGTGCAGGTGCGCGGACCCGCGCCCGCCGACCCGGCCGGCGCGGGGGCCGGCGCCGATGACGCCGCCCAGCCGGCCGGAGGCGTCGAGGGCGCCCCACCATCGCTCGCCGTGGCCCTCGGGGTCGGCGTCGGTCGTCGGGTTGGCGTCCGCGAGGCACGCGCGGATCGCGGCGGCGTCGCCGCGCGGGTCGAGCTCGCGGACCCGGGACTCCGCGGCGACGGGCGCGGGCGCGACGTCGGTGACCAGCCACTCCCAGCCGGTGCGGTTCGGGGTGAGGCCGAGCGCGGCCACCTCGTCCGCGCGCAGCAGGCCGAACGCCTCGGTGTCCACCCAGGCGAACCGGTGCCCCGGGCGGGCGTGGGCGCGCAGGAGCGCCGCGACGGGCTCCGCCGGGCCGAGCGCGAGCAGCATGGTCGCGCCGCCGTGCGCGACGTCGTCCACCCCCGGGGCCGGCGGGTTGCCGGGACGGGGCACCGCGCGCCGCACGAGCAGCATCGCGTCGCCGTCGGCGTGCACCTCGGCGGGGCGCCAGCCGTGCCGCTCGTCGAGGAGGAACGGGTCCTGCGCCCACCGCGCGGGCAGGGCGGGCGCACCGGCCGGACGTCCCGGCGCCGCGCCGTGCCGGTCCCCCGGTGCCGCGCCGTCCCACCCGCCCACGGCTCGCCCGCGCACGGCCGACGGCCCCGGCGCGGTGCGCGCGCCGGGGCCGTCGGGGTGCTGCGGGGTGCCGTCGGCCGGGTCGCCGACGCGCGTCACCGCTGCGCGGCCGCCGAGGCGTCCGCGACCGGGGTCTCGGCGGGCGTGCCCTGCGGGGCGAGGTCGGACGCCTTCGGCTTGGCGTCGACGCCCGCCTCCTTGCGCTGCTGCGCGGTGATCGGGGCCGGCGCGCCGGTCAGCGGGTCGTAGCCGCCGCCCGACTTCGGGAACGCGATGACGTCGCGGATCGACTCGGAGCCGGTCAGCAGCGCCACGATGCGGTCCCAGCCGAACGCGATGCCGCCGTGCGGCGGGGCGCCGAACTGGAAGGCGTCGAGCAGGAAGCCGAACTTCTCCTGGGCCTCCTCCTCGCCGATGCCCATGACCGCGAACACGCGCTCCTGGACGTCCTTGCGGTGGATACGGATCGAGCCGCCGCCGATCTCGTTGCCGTTGCACACGATGTCGTAGGCGTAGGCCAGGGCCTCGCCCGGGTCCTCCTCGAACCGGTCGACCCACTCCGGCGTCGGCGACGTGAAGGCGTGGTGGACCGCGGTCCAGGCGCCCTCGCCGACGGCCACGTCGTCGTCCTCGCCCGTGGGCTTGAACAGCGGCGCGTCGACGACCCACACGAACGACCAGGCGGACTCGTCGAGGAGCTCGGCGCGGCGGCCGATCTCGAGGCGGGCCGCGCCGAGCAGCGCGCGCGCCTCGGCCGGCTTGCCCGCGGCGAAGAACACCGCGTCGCCCGGCTGGGCGCCGACCGCGGCGGCGAGGCCCTCGCGCTCGGCGTCGGTGATGTTCTTGGCGACCGGGCCGCCGAGCGTGCCGCCCTCGCCGACCGTGACGTACGCGAGGCCCTTGGCGCCGCGCTGCTTGGCCCACTCCTGCCAGGCGTCGAACCCGCGGCGGGGCGTCGAGGCGCCGCCCGGCTGCACGACGGCGCCGACGTACGGCGCCTGGAAGACGCGGAAGGGCGTGTCGGCGAAGTACCCGGTGAGCTCGACGAGCTCCAGGCCGAACCGCAGGTCCGGCTTGTCGGTGCCGTACTTCGCCATCGCCTCGGCGTAGGTCATGCGGGCGATCGGGGTCGGGATCTCGTAGTCGATGAGGCCCCACAGCGCGGTGAGGATCTGTTCGCCGAGCGCGATCACGTCCTCCTGGTCGACGAACGACATCTCGACGTCGAGCTGGGTGAACTCCGGCTGCCGGTCGGCGCGGAAGTCCTCGTCCCGGTAGCAGCGGGCGATCTGGTAGTACCGCTCCATGCCGCCGACCATGAGCAGCTGCTTGAACAGCTGCGGCGACTGCGGCAGGGCGTACCAGGAGCCCGGCGCGAGGCGGGCCGGAACGACGAAGTCGCGGGCGCCCTCGGGGGTCGAGCGGGTCAGCGTCGGGGTCTCGATCTCGACGAAGTCCTGGGCGTCCAGCACGCGGCGGGCGGCCTGGTTGGCCTTGGCGCGCAGCCGGATGGCCTTGGCGGGCTCGGGCCGGCGCAGGTCGAGGTAGCGGTGCCGCAGCCGCGCCTCCTCACCGACCGGCTCGTCCAGCGACGAGGACACCTGGAACGGCAGCGGGGCGGACTCGTTGAGCACCACGACCTCGTCGGCCGTGACCTCGACCTCGCCCGTCGCCAGGTGGGCGTTCTCGTTGCCCTCGGGGCGGCGACCGACGGTGCCGGTCACCTGGAGCACGTACTCGGCGCGCAGGCCGTGCGCGACGGCCTCGTCCCGGATGACGACCTGGGCGATGCCCGAGGCGTCCCGGAGGTCCACGAAGGCGACCCCACCGTGATCGCGCCGGCGATCCACCCACCCGGTCAGGGTGACGGTGGTGCCGATGTGCTCGGCCCGCAGCGAGCCGGCGGTGTGGGTGCGCAGCACGAGGAGTCCTCTCCGGTGTCGGGGTGCTGCCCGTCCGAGCAGCCCGGCGAGTCTACTGCCGCCCGACCCGGCGCCGTCGCGCGGATACTCCGCCGCGGGGCCCGGCGCCGTCCCGCGGATACTCCGCCGCGCGGCCCCGCGCCGTGCTCCCGGGCGCGCAGCGCGACCCCGGCCCGCCGGCGGTCGGGCCGCCCCGGACCGGCGTCAGAACAGCGCGGGCTGCACCGCCCCGAGCAGCGCCCCCGCCAGCGCGCCGTCGGGCGTCTCGGCGCCGCGCCCGCCGGCGGCCCGCACCCGCCAGGGCTGTCTCTTGTACACACCTGACGCTGCCGACGAAGG
>NZ_JBYTEP010000011.1:90641-93225 GCF_058792015.1 Cellulomonas sp. EB106-03-03-XG116 | reverse complement strand
GGCCGTCGGTGGGACGGCCGGGCGCCTCGCGTCGTGCTGCGGGTGGACCCGCGGGGCGGGCCCGGACGGGGCCCGCCGTGGTCAGGCCCGGTGGACCGGGGCGGCCTGCTCGGCCTCGGCCTGCTGGCCGACCGCCTGCTGGGCGCCGGGGGTGCCGGCCTCGGCCAGGACGGCCTCGCCGGTCTGCTCCTGGTCGAGCAGCTGCTCCACGCCGGAGCGGCGGCCGAGCGGCACCTCCTTGAGGAACAGCACGGCGATCAGCGCGATCACGCCGAGCGGGACGGCGATGAGGAACAGGTCCGCGATGCCGTGGCCGTACGAGGACTCGACGATCGTCTTCACCGGCTCCGGCAGGGTGGAGACGTCCGGCACCGAGGTGGTGCCGCCGCCCAGCGCGGCCGGGTCGACGCCGGCGGAGACGAGGCCGTCGGTGATGTAGCCGGTGATCCGGTTGCCGAGCACCGCGCCCAGCGCCGAGACGCCGATCGCGCCGCCGAGCGTCCGGAAGAACGCCACGGTCGCCGTGCCCGAGCCGGTCTCGGAGACGTCCAGGATGTTCTGGACCGCGAGGACCAGGTTCTGCATCAGCATGCCGACGCCGGCGCCCATGACGAACATGAACAGGCCGACCAGGACGAAGCTGGTGTCGTACCGGATGGTGCCCATCAGGGCCAGGCCGGCGGTCAGCAGCACGCCGCCCGCGACCATGAAGCCCTTGTACCGGCCGTATTTGGTGATGAACCGCCCGGCGATGGTCGACGACAGGAACAGGCCGAGGATCATCGGGATGGTCAGCAGGCCGGACTGCGTCGGGGTCTTGCCGCGGGCCACCTGCATGTACTGGCTGAGGAACACCGAGGTGCCGAACATCGCGACGCCGACCGCGACGGACGCGATCACGGACAGCACGACGGTGCGGTTCTTGAACAGGTGCATCGGGATGATCGGGTCCGCGACCTTGTTCTCGACGACGACCGCGATCGCGAGGACCACGACGGCGCCGATCACCATGGCGGCGGTCTGCCAGGACAGCCAGTCGAACTTGTCGCCGGCGAAGGTCACCCAGAGCAGCAGGCTCGCGATGCCCACGGAGATGAGCGCGGCGCCCCAGTAGTCGATGCTCACGACCTTGCGGGCCATCTGCGGCAGGTGCAGCGTGCGCTGCAGCACGATGATCGCGGCGACCGCGAACGGCAGGCCGACGAAGAAGTTCCAGTGCCAGGACAGGCTGTCGGTGATCACGCCGCCGAGCAGCGGGCCGCCGACCATGCCGATGCCCATGATGCCGCCCATGAGGCCCATGTACCGGCCGCGCTCGCGGGGGCTCAGGATGTCGGCCATCAGGACCGTCGCCAGCGCGGTGAGGCCACCGGCGCCGATGCCCTGCAGGGCGCGCATTCCGATCAGGAAGCCGACGGTCTGCGAGAACCCGGCCGCCGCGGACGACAGCACGGAGATGACCAGCGCGATCTGGATGAGGAGCTTGCGGTTCACGAGGTCCGCGAGCTTGCCCCAGATCGGGGTGGTGATCGTGGTGGTGAGGAGGGTCGCGGTGACGACCCAGGTGTAGGACGACTGCGACCCCTCGAGGTCGCTGACGATCTTCGGCAGGGAGCTCGACACGACGCTCGTGGCCAGGATGGACACGAACATGCCGAGCAGGATGCCGGAGAGGGCCTCCATCACCTGCCGGTGGTTCATCGCGGGCGCGGGCCCGCGGTCGACGGTCGGGCTCTCGGCCCGGGTGGTGCTGCTCATGCGTGAACTCTGCTTTCGCCCTGGGATGCGGTGCCCGGCGCCGTCGGCGGACGTGGTGGTGGTGCGGCGCGGCCGGGTGGCGGTCGCGTGCTGCGGGGGCCGGTGCGCGCGGCTGCGCACCGACCCGGGTGGGGTCAGGTGGCCGCGGCGGCGAGCGCCGGCGCGCGGGGGTCGTCGGCCGGGGTGCTCGTCGGGGCCGGGTCGGTGGCGGTGCGCGTGCCGAACTCGGCCATCGTGGCCGCGATCCGCTCGAGCACCGCCGACGCCTCGGCCAGCTCGGCGGGCGTCCAGGCGCTGAACGCCTCGGCGGCCCGCGCGTCCATCGCGACCTTGGTGTCGGCCGTGAAGGCCTTCCCGCGTTCGGTCAGCCGGACCGTGCGGACGCGCCGGTCGGTGCCCGGCGCGTCCGGTGTGCTGCGCTCGGCGTAGCCGGACTCGACCAGCTGGCTGGCCTGCCGGCTGGCCACCGAGATGTCGACGTGCAGGTGCTGCGCGACGTCGCCGATGCCCAGCTCGCCGGCCTTGTCCAGCAGCCAGAGCAGGCTGAGGGCGGCGCGCGGGCAGTCGAGGTCGCGCGCCAGCTCGGTGCCGACCTCGCGCTGCACGCGCTGCAGACGCGCGATGGCGTCGATGAGCACGCGGTAGGCGGGGGTGCTGGGCACGGCGGGGACCTCTTTCATTGGTTGCAGCAGGCAAACTATCACAACGGTTGCGCTGGGCAACTTGTTCCGCGGCTGATGTGAGGGTGATCACGGGGGTCGCCCTGCACGTCCTCCGGGGGCCTCGACAGTGGAACGTCGTGACGGACACGCCGACGGCGTGTCCG